>CALMVQ010000374.1 GCA_937873135.1 uncultured Scytonema sp.
GGATGACAGCTTCTAAGGAACGATCTCCGACTGCCCGAGTAAGGGGCAGAGATTGATTGTAGTATTTAAGAGCTTCCTGCTGTTGTCCTAAATCGGAGTAAACTTTACCGATGTTATTGAGGCTGATAGCTTCAAGAGAGCGATCTCCAACTGCCCGAGACAGGGGCAGAGATAGGTTGTAATATTTGAGGGCTTCCTGCTTTTGTCCTATAGTGGAGTAGACTTTAGCGATGTTATTGAGGGTGGTAGCTTCACCGGAGCGATCTCCTACAGCCCGTCTGAGGGGCAGAGATAGGTTGTAGTATTTGAGGGCTTCCTGCTGTTGTCCTAAATCGTCGTAGACTTTACCGATGTTATTGAGGGTGGTAGCTTCACCAGAGCGATCTCCGACTGACCGAGTTAAGGGCAGAGATTGGTTGAAGTATTTAAGGGCAAGTTGAGGCTGGCAAATTTTGTTTACACCAAAACCAAGCCAAACCAATGCAGTTGCTTCCAGTTTTTGATTATGAAGTTGTTGTGCAAGATCCACAACTTGTTGGAATGTTTGTATAGCTTGTTGGTATTGCTCGTGCTGTGCTTGTTGCTTTCCTTGCTCTAATAATTGTTGTGCTTGTTGAGCGGATACTTTTGGCGTTTGTGCTTGTGCTTGTTGAATTACGAGCAATGCAGAAACCGGAGTTATCCCCACACATACCGCCAAAAGCTGACTGATCATCATCTTTTTCATAGATAGAATCTATTGCATTGCCTTATAAAGTAAATTTTTACTCATACCGTAAGACTTCTTGTCATAATAAGTGGTTGGGTAAAGCAGAGCCAAACCCAACACATACAGCATTTTGAAGCGTTGGGTTTCGTTCAAAAACCCAATCTGCTAAATTTAAGTATGGGGACTTCCTGTTATCTGTTCTCCCCTAATTTTGCATGAGAGATTTTTGACGAACATAGGCGATCAATAGGGGGTAGCTTGAATAGATATTGTATTATGTTGTGAATCAAACTGAATTTCATTTACGACATACTGGCGATCGCGAGCGACTGACTGAATACCACGTAAGCGTTCTTGAGAAACAACTGGTGGCATTAGGTTAACTATTGCTAAACCTTGATTGGGGTTTTGAATCGAAAAAGTATTGAGGGGAAGATTATTCCAACTAACTGGTTGTCCTACAGGGCGTTCTCTTTCTCCACGAATTATTGGATTGCCATTTTTTCGATAAACCGCAACACCATTTTGAAACACAACTTTTTCGACTTGGTTTAAGGGAATGGCGAGAGCCTTGCCGTGACGCTGGATGATTAATTTCTGATCTGGTGCATTGATAGCAGTTAGCTGTCCACTGTTAGATTCACCACCTTTGACAAAGACATCAGCCAATGCAGGTAGTGCTACAGAAACAGCTAGTGGCTGTACTGGTTGGGTTTGCGATAATAACAAGTCTTTGTTCGGTGCAGTCAAGGCAATGACAGTTTGCCGACTTGCTACCATGCCTGTTGCGAGAGTAAAAACAGCTACAACTAATACTTGAGAGAAAAGTTTCATTGCTTTTAGAGTGCTTCCAATTGTATTTGGCTTTTTATATTCAACAACACGTTTATCTGTTAGATTTTCGGAAAATACTGTAAAGAATTTAATGTATGTACAATAGCGTGAAAACTGCTAACTTATCTATCCTGGGAGTACTATTGTGACTCGAGATCCTCAACCAAAGCCAGAACTAACGGTATTAGGGAAATTTGCCAGTATCGTTGGCTTACTAGGTGCCGCACTATTCTTTGCAGGCTGGATTTATCGTTGGTCATATTTCTACTTTTTTCAACTAGAAGTGACAAGTCTGGACTTTCCAGCACAGTCATTTCTGTTTGTCCCACTACAAATATTTTTCGGCAATGGATGGGCACTGTGCAGAACAGTGTTAGCATTCATTCTGACTACATTTCTGATTCTATTGAGTTTATGGCTGTTGAGGATAGTCAGTGCTTTTTTGGTATTCAAACTTCAAAAGCGATTTTTATCGACTCGAAAGATTCATACAAACCACCGCCAGCGCTCATGGTTTGCCAAACAAATCAGATCTTGGGCATTGTTTAATTATGTGCAATTACGTTCAATCAGAGCAATGCGCTCATTTCTCAATGAAATTATTATTGTCTCGTGGATGTTATTTGTCTTATTCTGGCTATCACAGTGGCAAGGAACTGTAGATGCCAGAAGAGATGCTAGTCCCCAATCAACTTTGCCTGTAGTCGCATTAATTACACCAGAAGAAAAGTTCGCACTGGGACGTAAACTAGATGATGTGTTTGCTAACCCGGCATTGAAAGGCTATAAAATTATTGGAGACCGAGGTTTAGTTGAGGATATTCACGGTAAGGAAGATACTGATATAAGTAATCCGAAACAACCGCGAGTCTGGCGGTTACTTTTAGAACGAGGAGGTTGGATTTACTTATTTCAAGCATTACCTGCAAACGCAACTTTCGATCAACGACCATTGGTATTGGCTGTGCAGGAAAGTGAAAAAGGACATCTACTGATTCGGAGTCCAGAAGTCTCTAAAAGCACATCTCCTTAATGAGATCATTCATTTCAATAGGACAAAAAAAGCACACTCCTGTGAGTAAATGTTTCGGAGTTAGATTTTGTTCGTTAAGCAAACAGTTTATTCAATTCGGGAAAACCACTTACACGAGTGTTCTCCCCTATATACATATGTAGCAATCATTTTTCAAATTGGTATAATAAAATAAGGTATTGCACAATCAACTATTGGTTCTAGCTTTGAATCCTCTTGTCTACAATTCTGAATTCTGTCTTTTGACTCTTTTTTCAATAGGCATCACCAATCAAAATAAATGAAGACCAAAAATAAGGGTGACGATCAAGTTGGTTAAGCTTGGCATGTTGTAAAGCTTGAGCTTTCGTCATACCTTGTTTGAGGTTTTTGTAAAAATCAATCATGAGTTGTTGGGTAGCTTTGTCATCAACCGCCCACAAACTAGCCATGACAGCTTGAGCACCAGCACGCTCAAAGATGTAAGCAACATTCACAATCCCTTCGGTTGAAGAGTTGGTTTCTTGAGCAGTTTGACAAGCAGCAAGAGTAAGAAGTTGTATCCCTTTTAACCCCAGAAGCGCTGCATCAGCAATATTAAACTGAATATTATCAGCAAACAGGAGTGTATTTTGTTTCAATTTGAATTTCTGGCAATCATGATCTTGAAAGCAACCATGAGTCGCTAAGTGTATCAAGGGAAAGCGGTAAGCTTGAGCCTTAAACTGAGCGAGAGTTGCATCCTTTCCCACATACGCTTGACTACCGGGGAAGAAATGAGTAATTTGATTAATCTCATTTTCAGCCCCAGGAAGGCGTTGAAGAGAAGGGAGAGGATTCCCAAATCCTAGGATAGTTTTTTGTGGCTGTAGATGTGGTAATTGTGAAGATTGCAGGGAACGAGTAGAAATACGAGTCAGATAATTAATCGGATAGTTTTGGATTAAGAATCGTTGTGTTGTCTTATCATAAAGAGTTTCAAATGGAAGAGAGCGTAGCTTCCCAGCCGCGATTATACTGAGTTGTTTTGGTGAGAGAGCCTGAATTTGCTTTTCAATTGGGCGAATCAGGAGTTCGTAAAAAGGACTACCTCCGGTTTCAATGTAATCTTCTTTGCTATCATCCTGAAGTTGTTTTAAGTAATTGCTGAGGATTTGAGCAAATTTAGCACTAGTAACAGGTTTTTGAACAACATCCAAATGATCTTTGGATAAGACAAAGATGGCAACAGAGTCGGGAAGTGATACGGGTTGAATGATCACAGTACCAGCAGGGATAGAAGACTTGATCTGAGTAATTTCTGTGGGAGTGGTTTCAAAAAGTTCTGAGACTTCAGGAAAACGTTGAGAAATATCGTCAGCATCTTTGTAATGTTGTGCTTCAAGTTGTCGAAGCTGTTGAGATAAAGCTTCAGAAAAGTGATTTTGCAACTGTTTTCGTTGTAGTTCAAGATATTGATCTTGTTGATTCCAGTGCTTAAGAGCAAGCTGTGCTTGTGTGCTAGAAGCTTTTGCCTGAATGAAGCGAGAGTAATCAGCTAAATCTACAGTTGTAAATAAATGAACCCATTCAAAGGCTTTATCATTTTGTTTTTGGGTGAGTAGGAGTTCAATCAGAGCCGTTGCGTAACCATTATTTTCTTGTAGAAAGCTTTGGCGAAATTGCCGTTGTAAACCTTGACGTAATGTTAAGGTAATGTTGGTGGATTTTTCTAAATAATTAATAGCGTCAGTAGTTCGATTCGTATCACGGTAAAGGATACCAATATTACCTAAGACAATAGCTTCTAGGGAGCGATCTCCCACAGCCCGTGTTAGGGGCAGAGATT
>CALMVQ010000375.1 GCA_937873135.1 uncultured Scytonema sp.
CTTTACTAGCTTGGCATTATCCTATCAATTTGGCACGTTAAGTACGCAAGAGCCAATATTTAAAAATTAGGCAGTAGAGAGGATTCATTATTGTAGATGCTGAAGCGCTTCAACAGTCAAAAAGAAAGGTCTCCAGCATAGGTGCCTTTCTTTTTGACTTTGGTAATATTTATACTTATCTTGCTTTAACCCGATCATTCGGTATTTTAGAGTAAAATCATTATAGTAGATTGCTCCAGTACGTCTGTCTGCCCGACGCAGATGAACCCCTGATTCCAGGCGGTAAAGCGTGCCTGGGTTTCTAGAGGTGCTTAAGCAGGAAGCCAGACATCAGTTTGTGTAGGAGAGACCAACCTAAATTTTGTTCTTCACTCTTTACTGCTATTTCGTATCATATTTCTAATACGGCAGGTCAAAGCTCTGATTTTCCGACTTAAAAATCTTTTGATTCAAGGAACTACAATGTCAGCCCCGCTAATGTCTAGAGAAGAAGTTATCGCTAAATTAGTACCAGTATTTCGGCAGTACGGCTATGACGGTGCGACGCTGGCAAAGCTTTCGGAATCCACAGGATTGGGCCGAGCCAGCCTTTATCATCATTTTCCAAATGGAAAAAGAGAGATGGCGGCTGCCGTTCTTAATTATATGAATCAATGGCTGGAATCGAGTGTCCTAGAGCCTTTGCGTCAGGATGGTGAGCCGGCTGAACGAATTTGTGTAATGAGTACAAATCTGTATAAATTTTACAACTGCGGCAAAGATGCCTGTTTATTGGCGGTGTTAGCGCTTGGAGAATCTCGTGACCTTTTTCACACCCAAATTCAGAAAGCCCTCAATACATGGATTGAAACCTTATCGCACGTTTTGGTGGAAGCGGGCGTCGAACCGAATTGTGCACGCAGGAGGTCCGAAAATGCTATCCTAAAAATTCAGGGATCTCTTGTACTCGCACGGGGTCTTAATGACACTGGACTGTTTGAGCGTGTCCTTCAGTGCCTAATAGAGGATCTGCTATAAACATTCTGTGCAACGGAACACCAATCCGCACTCTGCTAGTTAGAAAAACTTCCAAGACGAATTTTTAATTCCGCGCTCGCGGTACTGGATTCGCACTCTTAACTAGAGTCAGCTTTTTTTGGTTTTTCAAGCAAACTTTAGTTTGTCTTTGTCTTTCATCCACCGACTAAAGTCACGGGGTTAAGAGCCATTTTCTTTGTAACTTTCCCTAATCATTGAAGTCTACCTATAATGAGCAATCTGCATACAATTATTCTTTCATTGACAACTCTGACTATAACAGGTTTTATAACCTCAAAAGCTCAAGCGGCTCTATTCGTCACCAGCTTTAACAACGACAGCGTTCTAAAGTACGACGAAAAGACAGGAGCCTTTGTCAATAACTTCGTCCCCTCTGGTAGCGGTGGGTTATCTGGACCCATTGATATAACCTCAATTCCTCAACAGTCTATCTACTTCACCAGCTTTACAAACCACAGCGTTCTAAAGTACGACGGCAAGACCGGAACCTTTATCAATTCCTTCGTCCCCTCTGGTAGCGGTGGGCTGTCTGCACCCATTGGCTTAGCTTTTGGTTCAGATAACAACCTCTATGTCAGCAGCAGTGGAAACAATAGCGTTCTAAAGTATGACGGGACGACGGGAAACTTTATCAATGCTTTTGTCCCCTCTGGTGGTGATCTGTCTGTACCTCTGGGCTTAACCTTTGGTCCCGATAAAAACCTCTACGTTAGCAGCTTTGGTACAAACAGTGTTCTAAAGTATGACGGGAGGACAGGAAACCTTATCAATGCCTTCGTCACGAATGGTGGTGATCTGGATGGACCACGTGGCGTAACCTTTGGACCAGATAAAAACCTCTACGTTGGCAGCTTTAACAATAACAGTGTTCTACAGTACGATGGGACGACAGGGACCTTGATTAATGCCTTTGTCCCCAATGGCAGGGGTGGACTGGATGGACCCGTTATCGCAACCTTTTCGACCATTCCTGTCCTAGAACCCTCTTCTATACTAGGTACATTGGTATTTGGGTGCTTCGGTGCAGGCTACGTACTAAAACGTAAATTGATTAAGTAGACTCTCAAGAAACACATTTTATCATCCATGCCGCGAAAATTTTCCTTGCATCTCATTTTGATCGGATTTCGTCATATTCGTCATAATTTATAACGCTGTCTGGAAAATTCTGGTAGCCCCCAATTTATCTTTTGTATCCCACATTCCGCACCCTAAAGTGTCAATAGGGTTTGAGACGCGCTAACCCTGGAATGGCGAATACCGCAAATTAATTTTGAAATATCACGCTTGCAATCAAAATGATCGGTGAATCAGAGAGTAATACTTAAGTCAAATTGCCCCACAGTATCGTACTCCCAAAAAGCAAGCTCTGCTCCGAAAGTACGTAAGGTTATTAGAAGATGGTGGTGGCAAACCTGCATCAGATGTGGAAGTGGGATTTTGGGAAAGTTTAATTTTGTCGCCACATCAATCGTAGTGTAGCGCAAATTTCACGATAGATTATTGATAATCATAACGGACGAATAAGGGTTCTAGAATCCATTTTTTTGGCGATGCGTTGCAAAGGCGCACATCCGTATCGCATTGTTTGATAACAATGTGGGTAATCAAAAGGGTGCGGAATGTCGCCTGTAACAAAGCCTGCCTCCGCAGGCTTTGTTTATCTAGCTCTAGACTTCTAATCTCAGAGCCATGGCCAATGCCTCCAATCCTGCCTTGGTTGTAAAATAGGAGAGATGGTCGCAAGCAATATCTGGTAGTAAGATCTTAGGTTGAGGTGTACGCTGATCACTTACACTTTTAATACTAGTAAGAGTGACGGCAATGTCGTTGGGTTGCTTAAAAAACGCCAGATCTACGACTTTGTCCACAGCACTACCAAAGGCCTTTTTCAGTAATCGCTGCAAAGGACTGGTTTGCTGTTTCTCTGGCTGAACTTCCATAGCTGCTTTGGAAATCGACCTGTCACCTGAAATAATGGTATAACGAACACCAGGGTCTGGATTTTTGGCTAGTTTTTTGAGAAAATCAGAGCCGGGTTGCATTTCATCGAGCGAGTAGTCGTTGATTTCCAGAAACTTTACTAACCCTGCGACTATTTTCGTAGGCCAAACAATTGCCGAAAGTTGATTCAATCCCAGACAAAGAACCGTAAATACCAAATCTTGTACTTTAGGCCAAGGTGAACCAGCATTGGGTGTCCCTAACATGACTAAATGTTGCACAACTTTATTGCCGCCTTCTTGCTCAATAAACCACCGCGATACCAGTCCACCCATTGAGTGTGCGACAATATGTAATTGTTTGCCGTGGTTTGGGCCTAAACCTACTGCTTGCAATTTTTGCCCTAACAGTTCAGCATTCGCCTGAATCTTTGTGTTTAGATTCTCGTAGTCAAATGCCAAAACTAGGTCATAGGTGTCTCTCAGTGGACGCTGTTGCCCATTGACTTCTACTGTAGCATTTTTGATACTGGGAATCATACTTTCAGTATCGCCAATAATGCCGTGAATGTAGAGGACAATTTTTTCAGCTTGGGCGACTTGCGCTTTTACTTTCTCGTGTTCGGCTTCGTAGGTTACTTTGTCTTGATCATCTACATTGGCTACAGCTAAAATCGGGTAAGCAAATGGTTTGCCTATTTTTTCACTAACTACTTTCTCAAAGAAGATTTTGATGGAATTCTGCAAAGAGCGGCTATTGATAGCTAATGGAACTGGTTCTGTTAACCGTTCAAGAATAATTTCTGTCTTGCCATTTGCCGTTTGCAATCCTTTTCCCAAAGGCAAGAAAAATTCACCATCGTAGGCGAAGGGAATCAGGTGTTCGTTATCGGCAAGTGATTGATTAACGACTAATTTGAGGGGATTTTCCTTGGTGACAACTTGATAATTTTGGACATTACTTAACTCTAATGCACTTAAACCAGGGTCACTTCCTCGGCTTGTGGTAAATTGGAAGGATTCTGTGGCATAAGGTTGTTGCCGCAAAATAGCTGGCAGAATTAAATTGCCTAAATCTCTACTAGCTTGTGGTACTGAGGTAAGGTTGACTTGCGCTTGCAATTCTGAGTGACTTTTTACCTCAAGTAAATCATTTTGTAGGAAGGTGCTGTTACTATGTTGAATTGGGTAAGCATCAGGCGATCGCACGATAGTAATCGTGACTTCCTTTGTCATCCAATCATCATTATTTCCTGTTGCTCTGACAGCTTCACGAGAGTTAACCCCTACCATTAAACGATCAAGCGTACCCTCATATTCTCCCATATCACGTTGAGTTTCAGGGGGTTTCAAGCCATCTTGTTCTAGAAAATCAGCATGAAAGTCTGTAGAACTGACAATCAGCTTAAATACATCTTTATATTCAGTCGTTCCTTGGGCTATGTATGGATCGGGAATAATGAACCTAAGACTATCATCACTGGTAATTGTACTTTTAGGTGAAAGTCTTACGCTACTTTTAGCTTCAAAAAATGGCACATCGACAGCAAAGCTTTCTGACAAATCTAGGACATTACAAAAAAGAGTTTTATCACTATTGTTGGTTAATTTTATTTGCAGAGTTGGCGGAGTCCACTCACCATTTTCATAAGTGTATTCTACACGCATTTCTGAGCCCGACTTCGAGTTTTCCTGTCCTGACTGGATAATCTCCATCTGGACATCATCTGTTTTGATGCGACTTGTCGGGGGAGTACGGAGTTCCAGAATGTTATGCCAACGAGCAATATGTTCTAATCGGTAAATGACTTGTAAAGCATTATCATTTGAATCACCCGTCTGATTTGAGTCGAATGAAATGGGAGCAACCACGGGACGTGAGTCTTGAGGCTGTGTAATCCAATACTGATTATTCTGCACTATCACTTGGTAATCTGCATCTTTTGCGTCATTGACTTGACATACATATAATGAAGGTTTACCACCTGGTGCGACTGTTTGTAATGCTTGCTGTACCAATTTTAATTCTGCGGCTTCGCCTTTAAAATAAACTTTTAAAGGTGGTAAAGGTAGACTGATAACGACAGCAGAGTACGTCTCTTTCTGAGATAATTTATCGCTACCACTTATAATTTTCACTTTACTTTTTTGTGGTAGTACTTGGGTAACTTTCACGGATGCTACAGCTTGCGATAGTTGTCGTAACTGTTCTGCTGTACATCCAGAGGGAAAGATTGCTAATACGGTATCGCTACCGTTAGCTCCTACTGGTACACCAAATATTCCACCACCATCAATTATCCAGCTATTATCTTTGTCACTATAAGTTAAATTGAAGTGCGTAGGAAATTCTGAAATTGCCCCACCTAAGAAAGCCTTATCTAACTCAGTACGGTCAGTTGCATCAACTTGCGGTGATTGTTCCTTCACTTTGCCGCCGATGATAGCATTAATATTTCTGACTAAATCTTTATAGCTGATATTACCATTTGTGCTTTGTAGTGTATTTAGCAAAAAGTAAGAGAAAACTCCTCGCGGTTCGCCATTGTCTCCTTTATATTCTTTTGCCAACTCGTAATCTCGGCAAGCAGATAAAATCACGTGCTTTCCGGTATGTAATACTAAACTTGTGGTTTTCTGCTCCATACTTTTAGCAGAATTTAAAATTTCATCTAATGCAGAAAGATCGCTGGCAAAAATGAAGCTACTCAAAGAACGTTCTCGCGAGTCAACAGGCGATCGCCGCACCTTGAATTCGCTTGATACATCTCTAGTTCCCGAACCGGAGTGACAGCAGTCGAGTACAATTACGATGTGGGGATTTTTTTGTGCCACTTTGGAGATTAGGTAAGCTAATTCTTTATCTGCTAAATCGCGGCTTGCTTGTGTACGGCTGTCGTAACAAACTATAGTTTCATCTAAACCATCTGCCTCTATTTTCCAAAATTCCTGTGGTGCTTTTTCTTGTGCACCGTGACCAGCATAGTAGAATAAAACAACATCATCACTTTCAGCCTTGCACAGATGTTCCTCAAAGCCTTGAATGATTGCCTCACGGGTAGCCAGTTCATTGGTAAGTACCCAAGGGCGATCGCTGTTGTCAGTCAATTTCCATTCACTATCTTTAGTCACCCGTCCCCTCAAATAAGCTTCTACAGCCTTGATATCATTAACACAACCTTCCAATGAAGGTATCGTCGGAATTGAAGCTGGATCGTATTCGTCAATACCAACGAGTAGTGCATATATACTCTTAGTCATAGTTACCCCCCAATTAGGTTTATATCTGGATTACAACCTCGCCCTCCACACAGATGATTTTTTGTTTTCTATGCGTGTCAAGTCCCTCCATATATATCGATGTCAGCAAAGTCAACTTATGCACTTGTGTTCACAACACCATGTAGGGGCGAACGCCTGTTCGCCCTGAGCAAGGATTGTAGTTGATACCAGTTTAAAAAAAGAACGCGATCAATCACCATGTAGGGGCGAACGCCTGTTCGCCCTTGCGATTGATTCATGTGTTGCAAATATTTTTGAAATTGGTGTTAGCAGAGGTAAAAATAATATGTAGCTCCACAGAGAATAGTATTTCAATATACAATTCTCTCTCCTGCTCAAGTACTGAAAAATAAAGCTTTGAGCAAGATAAGTTAAGTAAAAATGTCAAAAATATTACAGTTTAAATCTTGTATTTCTCTCGCACTTTGCCAGGAGGGGTTAGCTCACATATTGCACTAAGAGAACTAAAGCTATTTAGTCACTCAGTATTAAACTAAAAGTCTTTTCTTATGCAAAAAAACTATCTAAATTTAATACATTTTTTTTATTTTTTACGTAATCATACGGACATAAACACGATTTGAGATTAGGGCATAAGGGCAATCTTGCCTGTTTGCAAAACTGACTTGTTCTTGATAGGGAGTGCATAAGTTGATTTTGCATAAACCTAATTAGAAGCATGGAACGAAAGTAAAGTTTATCCAGACGAAACTGATGTTCCGTAGATTAAGTAAGATTTGAAGTATATAGTCAAACAATCCTATTGCTGTATAAATTTACCTTACTAAACTCGAGATACGTTGAGTCCAGTCAAATCAATGTTCCTTAAATTTGGAATTTAAAAAATTATGGGTAAACATAGTCTCAATAGATACATACGATTTTTCAGCTTGTCTCTCCCAGTTTCTTGCTCATTGTTATTAAGTAGTTGCAAAACTGATTTTAAGTCTGTGGAGGAATTTGTTAATACATACCAGGCTGAAATCACAACTGATTCTAAAATTCTTGCAGATGATATCTATAACTCTTGCTTAAGAAGAGCTAACTATATTAACTTAAGTGATTCCAATTCATTGGTAAGGATTTAGGCTGTGGTTACATTTCGTAACATAGTTATGGTTATTTTCACTCATTTACTTAATGAGTTTTTCTGCGTCTCAAACGCTCACTCACATCATGTCCATTTGGCTAGTCGTAATAGCCTTAGACACTGAACCCCACCCCTTAGGCATCTTCGCAAGCGGGAAGGGGTTCTTTAATTATGGGTGATTTAACGGACATAATATCAAACCGTTGCTTTAGGTCATTGCAATGACTAGACGGTAAAACTCCATCGTGCTGAAGTCTCCCAACGACAATTTCAGGTGCAATTCCGATTTGGGTGGCAAACTCCAAAATACCTGCTTTACTCTGTTGTTCTCCTGATACTAGGAAGCGCTTTAACTCAGCAGGGGGGATGAGGATATCCGCAGCGAACTTGTCTGCAACTTGTTCCTTGTCGTCTTTCTCTACATCTTGAACGCCTTTTTCTTCCAAGAAAACATCGCGCTTGCCATGCAGCAGAATATGACCGACTTCATGGAAAAAGGCAAACCACAAATGGTCATCAGTCTTGTAGCGAAGGCTAAGTTGAATCTTACATTCCGCACCCTAAAGTGTCACACAACGAATGAGCGGACGTTTGAAGATTTGGGCAGGAGTGAACGCTCGAATTCGGCTTGCCTACTGTAAAACTTGCGTGGGAAACGCTATATACTAGAGCTAAACAATTTCACCTTGCCAAGGAACCTCGAACGCATGACAAATCGTGAGCAATTGATTCAGGAACTTGAACAGGCTCCCGATGATCTAGTGCAAACAGTGCTAGATTTTTTACATCGGGTTAAGGCTATACGCAAAACTCATCCTCTCGCAAAGTTTGCAGGAATTTTAAGTGACTCCGAGGCTGAAGAACTACAACAAGTAATTGCTACAGATTGTCGGCAGGTAGATGTAGATGAGTGGTGAGATTGCACTGGATACTTCCGTTGCGGTTCGTTTCTTAAATGGAGACGCCGCGATTACTGCAAGAGTATTGGCAGTACCAGAAATAGTTTTGCCAATGGTCGTTGTGGGAGAGTTGCTGTTTGGTGCAGAAAACTCTACACGTCCGTTACAAAATTTGTCTCGTTATCTGGAGTTCATATCGGCTTGTGTAGTTGTCCCATTAGGGAGAGAAACAGCAACAAGCTATGCTCGAACCCGGTTAGCGTTGAAGCGCAAGGGACGACCAATCCCGATGAATGATGTATGGATCTCTGCTCAATGCTTAGAGCATGATTGGGTGTTGGTGACAGATGATAAGGACTTTGATTATGTGCATGGACTGATTTTGGAACATTGGTAGCTAAGTTTGACACAGTGTATCCGACAGACATGCAAATTCTAACAGTGGTAAATTGCCTGGTTCAAGTCCAACATCATCCAAGATTCGCTCTTGTAGTTGTGCTTCAAGTTGCACTTCCAGCTTTTGGGCAGGTAGAGCGATCGCTGCTTGTAGTTCTTCCCGACTCATGGAACTCACTAATTGAGGTGTATACTCCTGCAATGCATCACGAAATGGACGGTAGGAGAGCACATAGCCGTAGAAGTCAGCTCGTAAAGTGAAAACCAATGTTAAACTTTTTTGATGGATAGCTTGGAGCAACATATCAGTAAAGCGTTCTTGTTCTTCCTTCTGGCAAAGGGTGTAGAGTTCCTCAAACTGATCTGCAAACAACAGAAAACGTTTATCTGAGTTAAGTTCTCTAATGCGAGACACTACCTGCTGCAAGGTCACTTTACCCTGCTGTATATTTGTTGCTAGTCCAGTCGCTGAGCGCAATAGTTGAGTTTCACCAACCTCCGGTACTAATTGACGCACCAATGCAGAAGCCAGCTGATAAAATGGTTGATTACCAGGACCGAAAGATTCAATCAGCCAATTTCCTTCTGTTCGCAACTGTGGAATTAGTCCCGCAAACACTACAGAAGATTTACCACTCCCACTTGGACCAATCACAGCTACCAACGGCTGAGAGTGAGTTGCTTGCACTAAGCCATTTACAAATGTATCACGTCCAAAAAAGAATGCCGCATCTTCTTCCCCAAATGCAGACAATCCTTGATAGGGGTTGGGAGGAATGACTTCTGTTTGGGGTGCTGTGGGGATAATTAACTGCTTTTTTCTCAGTACTGGAGTTTGCTGTTTCACTGAACCGATCATTTGAGTGCAGCCAAGCTCATAGGCAAATTCTACCTCTTGCCCTGCGGCGATCGCATCATAAAACGCTACAGCAAAAGCAACAGCTGCTTTATCCCCTACTGTTTGAGTCATGCCAATCACATAATTCACGTGTTGGCTAATTGCTTCTGCTTGCACGAGTGAGTAACAAGCGTTCAAAAGTACGCAATCCACGCCTTTAGTAGCAAACAGCTTAAACATACTCCCCAGTGCATCTGCGGAGATTAATGCTGGCTGTCCCATCTCATCATTTAAAACAATACCATCTTGCCCAGCACCGTGTCCGCAAAAGTGAACAATTTGCGGCTGATAATCTAACATGGCTCGGTAAAAGTCACGCGATGTCTAACGACAAGCCGCTCCGCGTCTACGCACTGCCCATTTTTGCTCTAACTTGAATTCCTCGCGTTTGTTAGCACGTCGCAATCCTTCATCAATTTCCCGTACTTCTTCATCCAGTCGTAGCCTTGAGGTACTTGTTGGATTTGCTGCCAGAATCAAAATGGTTTTGATACGGGTGTTGTTATTCATGATATTTGGGAAGGGTTTTAGAGCTAGTACCGAGTAGCAGAATTAAAAATTAGGCGTTGCATAATTGAAGTATGAATTAGTGTCACGCATAGACGCGCTATTCTGCTTCCCGTAGGGTAGGCGCAAAGACGCAGAGAAAAGAAATAGAGAGAGTTTGATAACTAACAGCTAATAGGTAATAGAATTAAACAATCAACAATCAACAATCAACAATTAACAATTAACAATCTTCTTCACCACCAGTTTTACCTGTTCTGTTGTCCATTTGTCGCTGGGGTATGCGGCAGCACTGACATTTCTATTTGGAGGTTTTTCGCTGGCAACGGCTGCTAATAATTCTTCTAGTGGGTTATGATGCCCAACTGATGAGTTGCAATATCAGCAGTTTTCTAGTGTATACAAGCGTATACTCCTTTCCCGCCAGAAGAATACCTAATTTAATGAACCGCAATAGACTTGGGCAGCGCTGTGCGGCGGTTCCCCCCGTTGAGGCGACTGCCCGTGCCAAGGACGCCAAGAAAGAAGTGAAGAAGAAAGGTAATCTTCTACTGGGAAAGGAGTAAGAGCTATCTTTCTGGCTGCAAGTTGACACTGTAGAGGTTTTCACCGAACAAATTATACAGTGTAACTGTCATTACCTCTGTATAATTGTCAATTTTCACTGTGCCAAAGAATTGCAAACCTTCACTTGGGGGTCGATTTGGTTTTAGGTCTGATGGTATACTATTAAACTTCACCTGGGGACCAAAAGTATTGTCGAGTTTGTTTGGACCAAACGTACCAGAGTTGAGAGGACCTGCAACAAACTCCCAGAATGGTTTAAAGTCGCTAAACTGTGCTTGATTGGGATCGTAATAGTGTGCGGCGGCGTAATGTACGTCTGCAGTTAACCAGACAACATTCTTGATATTGTTTCGGTTGATAAACTGTAGTAAATCGGCAAGTTCGAGTTCGCGTCCCAAGGGCGGACCATCTCCGTTGGCGAAGTTTTCAAAGTTAACTGGACCGTCTGGAACTATTAGTCCAATGGGCATATCACTAGCAATGACTTTCCATGTTGCGGTTGACTTCTGCAACTGTTGTTTCAACCACTGCACTTGAGTACCGCCGATAAATGCGGTGTCTGCACTTGCTACTGGGGATCGGTTTTCTGTATTTGGTCCTCGGTAAGTGCGCTCATCAAGCACAAAAATATCCAGTAATTCAGTATACTTGAATGACCGATAAATTCTCGTAGGGTCTTCTCTGTTCAAGCGAATGGGAGTGTATTCCAGAAACGCTTGGTTTGCTCGCCTTGATAGTAAAGAAACGTCGGTGACCGTGTAGCGAGCGTCATCAGTGATGATTTGTCCGGGATACCAGTTATTGCGAGTTTCGTGATCGTCCCATTGCACTATTTGGGGAACTTGGGCATTGAAGCGACGGATGTTTTCATCGAGAAGGTTGTATTTATAGTTACCACGAAACTCTCCTATAGTTTCTGCGACTTTTGATTTTTCTGGTGTGGTGATATTTTTCCAAATACTGCCATCATCTAGCAGAACTTCTGATTGGATGGGACCATCAGCGTAGATGTTGTCGCCAGAATGAATGAAAAAGTCTGGATTGAGTTTTCGGATAGATTCGTAAATTATCATACCCCCAAACTCCGGATTAATACCCCATCCCTGACCGGCAGTATCCCCAGACCAAGCAAAGAGAATATCTCGTCGATTTGCAGGGGTTGTTCGGAAAGTACCTGTGACAGGAGCACTGTAGATATTTGGCTCGGCTGTATTTTGGAAACTTACCCGATAAAATATTTGCTCACCTAGTGGCAAGTTGTTGAGATAAAGCCGTGATGTAAAGTCATTAGCTTCTTGGGCAGTCGGTCCGAAAATACGCCGCGCACCACGGAATGATTCATTTGTAGCATATTCTACAATCATTCGGGCAGTGCGATCACTGCGACTCCAAATGACCGCGCTCTTGCCGTTGATGTCGCCACTAGCTACCCCATAAGGTATGGAGGGACGCATTTTGTCAGATGTGATAATACCAGGCGCTTGGGCGAAAGATTTTGAGAAAACGTTTGTGGCAATAATTCCACCACTTGTGAGAGATGCGCGCACTAAGAATTGCCGACGGTTCAGGTTTAGTGGAGATTTGGATTTCATAAATTTTTGAGATTTGTAGTGAAAATTACTACATGGATTTGCATGAAACGAACCATAACGAACCACGAGAACACTTCACGGGATTCTTCCCGCTTTCTGAAAACGTATGCGCGAACTTTAATGACTAACGGACAGTGATAGAGTTACTCTCACTTAATGAAGAATTTAGCACAATTGGTGACATTTGAAACGGAGTGTGATCGCTTCGATGTAAATTATCCTTCTCAGATAGCAGACAGAAGAAGAAAGTCTAAAAGTGTTTGCCATCAGTTAATACTAGTACAGCGGGCGCGTAAATAAAGCAACCCTGACGCTCGTTCCTCGCTAACGCTGACGCTCCTGACGCTCGTGCCTCGCTACCGCTTCGCGCTTCGTCGCTACCGCTTCGAAGATCGCTAACGGGTGACGCTCGTGCCGACGCTACGAACGTCGCTAACGCTGCGCGTTCCACCAGTCGCCTAGCGAGGGCTAAGCCGTCATTCGC
>CALMVQ010000376.1 GCA_937873135.1 uncultured Scytonema sp.
AGGGAAATTGATAATAGAGAGTACCTCTAAGGAAATTCGAGAATTAACTCGAAGCGTCTCACCAAAAGACTGAAAAATCTGCCAGCCTCATTACAAGTAAGGGGTTTAGAGCCAACGTTGAAGCGGAAAAATCGCCCCAATTGTCAACTGGTATACAAAAAGAACAACTTTTCATGGGGCGATTTTTCCGGAGGCTGGCAGATTTTTCTAGGTAAAAGCCCAACCCTACACCATATTGCCTTGCAATATGGTGTAGGTACTTCACCAATCACTGAACTGAGTATCCCTAAGATCATATCTGCTTGCTTAATTGAGTATTCTGTTAAGTCTATTTTTACTACATTATTTTCTAATAATAAAAATATCCAAACAGTACCTGTTGTTATTGTTCCTAGTACCGGGCGCATTGGATCACCGTTAAATATTTGTGCTGCTACCATTGTTGCTAAACATTGACCCAATCCTTCGCCCAAGTCACTTTTTTTAGCTTCTACCACTACAATTACTGGCGACCTAATAGCTAAAATTTCTGGTGATTTGGTGATGAGAAAGTCACAACGTCCATTTAATCCACGACTTGGTACATGCCTAGCAGTCGGTGTCGGTACTTCAGTGCGAAGCGAACTGGGAGTTAATTATTTTTCATTGAGTATAGGATATCGAGCCAAAAATTACCAGTGTTGTCTAATACACAGCCCCTACACCTTTGGTAAACAATTGTTGTTCCAAAACTTGCACTAAGCCGATCGCAATCTGAATCAAAGGCCAACCAATCAAACAGATAAATGCTGCCTTACGAGTGGTAATATCTAACCCTTGGCGGACTGCCACAATCACTGCCAACAGACTCCATGCTGCTAATATCAGCTCAATGGATCGCCCTAATAAAGGAATTAGAGTTAAGAAATTCAGCACTTGTGGCGCATAAGCAAAGCCAATTGGACTGAGTAAGTCACTGTAGGTGGGATCGATTGGCTTCAGCCATTGCCCAACTTTCCAAATAGTGAACGTCCAAAAGTAATACCCCACTATTAGCCAGAGGGCATCAATCACAAGCGTTACTAGGAGTTCTGGTATAGTAGCAAGATTGATTAACAAAATAACAGCGCTCCCCAAAGCATGAGAAAGTGCTGCCAAAATCACAATAGTTAAGGCTAACCGATGAGTTTTTGGCGTATTGCGAGCATTTTCATAAAGACTGGCATCCAAAACCAAGGCGTTACTCAGTGTTTTAAATAAACCCTGCTTTAACTTGTCATTTTCGCTCATTTCCTCTCGCAGGTTCTGATCCATGAGAAACTTAACCAAATCGGGTTATATTTGAACCACCACCAGTCCTTCTTCAACTTTACTCTGTTTGAAGATGCTTAAGTTTATCGAGCGAATATTTCAATGGCTGCAAAGTGAAACCTTAAGACTGCTCATTTTGGCAGGAGTGATACTTCTGATCTGGGGAACTGTTGCGCCCGTGGGAACTTTAGTATGGTGGCTGCATCAAGGTACGGAAATTTTGGGGTTAAACCAAGAGACAATTAATTTACCATTAGGCGATCGCTCTGGTGAGGTTACGAGCCTTGCTAAAATTAACTGCTATATTGTATTCCTACCAGGTGTGGGAGATTTTTCTGGCGACCAATTAACCAAAGGTGAGAAATTTTTTTTGGATCGCTTGGAGCAAGTTCATCCTAATTGTGCGATCGTTCAAGATGTCTTTCCGTATTCAGCCGCTAACCTTGGTTTGGGAGGCAATCGGCTGCTGGCTCCTTTATGGCGTGCTGTAGAGGAAGCAGATGGCTGGTTGAAGAATGCAAATGTTCTAATTAAAATTCGCAATCTCTGGCGATTTGCAATTTCCGCCGACAATCGCTACGGTCCTATATATAATCAAGGAACTGCGAAAGCGATCGTTGAGCGGATGAATGCAGCACATCCTCTGCCAAAACTCCAGCAGCAACCTTTGAAAGTAATTCTAATTGGTAGTAGTGGAGGAGCACAAGTTGCCCTTGGCGCTGCTGACTACTTGGAGCGATGGCTGAATGCTCAGTTAATTGTCGTTTCTGTTGGCGGAAGCTTTGATGGTGAAAGTGGTTTCGATGTGGTTCATCATGTCTACCACCTTAGTGGTGATCGCGATTGGGTTGAGGACATTACAGCCATCTTATTTGCTTCGCGCTGGCCTTGGACGGTTGCATCCCCTTTTAACCAAGCTGGTCTGCAAGGGCGTTATACTGTCGTTAGCAGTGGTCCTCACACTCATGACGGAAATGAGGGCTACTTTGGAACAGCTATAAGCACTAACAAAACTAGTTATGTAGAATTAACTCTACAGAAAGTTAATCAACTGCCTATTTGGTCTTTGTCACCAAAACAGTGAGATCGTGCGCTCGTAAAAAGTAAAATTAACTGCACGAGCGTACACTCATGTTTGTGAACCCTAACTCACTACTTTTCAGGAGGTGCGAGCTCAATCGACTTAGCGATAATCGCAGGTTTGTTCCTGTAATTTTTATAAGATTTCTCTTGTAAGCTTAAATTGTATTCTTTCTCAATTTGCGGAATGACTAATCTACGAACCTGACCTGTCACTTGAACTTCAGTCTTCTTATTAGTAGGTAATTCAAAAGGTTCACCCGAAGCATTCACAACCACAACAGGTTCACCGCCCAATAACTGCTTATCACTTACGGTAAAAGAACTTAAACCAATTTTTTTAATTGGTTTACTTCTAACTGTCACAGTTTTACCAATAACTTGTTTGGGATTGTGAGTTATCTGCGTTGTACTCATAATACCAGGATACAAAACAGCATCCTTTGTTCCATAATAACCGTGAACTAACACAGCACCTAGTGCAAGACCGAGGACGATTTTTGCGTCCCAAAGTCGTTCCATCAAGTCTCTTCCAGGGGAGATATTACCAAGAGCGCTCGCTTTTTTTTCAGATTCAGCCATGATTTAGAACTCCTCTGTTTTACTTTTTACTTTTAATAAATCTACTAATTAACTTTAATTCGACAGCTATTAACTATCTATTTTTTTATGCTCCTTCGAGAATTTTGTTTTCATCTAACAATAACTCTAATTTAAGCTTTAATAACTCCTATTTGAATAAGCTGCCAATATAGTTAAGTCTTGCTTATTCTAGTCGCCATAATTAAACGTAGTGACCATAGCCGAAAGCGGAGAGAGAATTAAATAGATTATGGTTTTCAATAATTTCTGCTTCCAACAGGGTTTCATTTTGGATTTTCCACCTGATATTACCAGTAAGTGCTATCTAAACCTTATAGCTGAGGGAATAAAATAAATATGAGATTGTGTAAGTTATCTCTACTATTAGGTAGAGCCAGATATTAATACCTGGATAAATTTTCTACACATAGTGCTTGACTTAAAGCAAACTCTAATATATAAACTGATTCCGTAATAAAAACAATTAATAATTTGGAACAGGAATATGACCCAGTTAGATAAGGCAGTTGTCCTGATTACTGGTGCCAGTGGTGGGTTTGGACAAGAGCTGACCCGACAGTTGCTAGAGGCTGGTAGCCGACTGATTTTAACGGATCTGGATGAAGCTGTTCTGCGTCAACGAGTTGAAGTCATTCAGCGCCAAGTAGCAACTGGTGAAGTACTAGCTTGCCTAAGTAACGATCTTTCTAACAATTCTGGATGTGAAATCCTTTATCGTCAGGTGAAAGCACTTAATATCCCCATTGATATTTTGATTAACAATGCTGGTATTGCAGTCTTTGGTCGTATGGACGAAATTCCTCTTGAGTCAGGGGAACGTCTCATGCAGATAAACTTGCTGACACCGATACGCTTAAGTGCTTTATTTGCTGCTGATATGATTGCCCGTCAACAGGGTCACATTGTGAATATTTCATCGTTGGCAGGCTGGTGGGCATTCCCTGGATTAACTCATTACACAGCGAGCAAATTTGGTTTACGTGGGTTCAGTGAAGGCTTTTTCCAAGAAGTAAAAGGCTACAATGTAAAAGTCACAGCTGTTTACCCCTTTTTTAGCCGTACCCCAATTCTCCAGTCTCAAGGGTTTGGAAGTTTCTCTAAGATTAACCTGGACTTTATAGAAAATGTGGCAACCGATCCAGCTAAGGTAATGCGCGCCACGATTCAAGGAATAATTCACAACAAGCTACATGTCTTTCCCGATGCGACAGCTAAAACATCCCATCTTCTTAAACGATATTTTCCTCAGATAGTGAACCGGATTAATGATGCATTTGTCAGGAGACTGAACAGTGGAAAAGGTGAATAGTTCTAGTAAAATTCAGCTAGATGGCGATACTGCTGACAAACATCTGATTATTGGGGCAGGTTTTGTCGGATTGGGTATGGCTCAAGCACTCAAAGCTGCTGATATACCTTACGAGCAAGTTGATGCCAGTGATGATATCGGCGGAAATTGGTATCACGGTGTCTATGAAACCGCGCACATCATATCGTCACGCAAGATTACCCAATTTACCCATTTTCCAATGCCCGATCATTATCCCGACTTCCCCAGCGCTCAAAACATGCGGGATTATTTGAACGCCTTTGCAGATCATTTTGACTTGCGTGGAAATATTGAACTTAATTGTACAGTTAGTTATGTGCGACCAGTAGAAAACAATCTTTGGGAAGTGACTTTTGCGAACGGAAAGCAAAGTACCTATCTAGGGGTGTTGCTTTGCAATGGTCATCACTGGTGCAAACGTTTTCCCAGGTTCGAGGGAGAATTTAATGGGGAAATTATCCATTCCAAAGATTATAAACAACCACGGCAACTTGAGGGCAAACGAGTTTTAGTGATCGGTGGAGGAAACTCAGCCTGTGATTTGGCAGCAGAAGCGGCTCGTGTGGGGGCTAAGAGTGTTCTGAGTATGCGCGAATCAGTGTGGTTCATCCCCAAGTCATTTGCAGGAGTCCCAACTGCTGACTTAATAAAATGGTGGATGCCACAATGGTTTCAGCGGCTTACGGCTTACGCAATTATACACCTAACCTTTGGCGGACACTCTAATTATGGTCTATCCCAACCCAACCATCGACTTTTTGACAAGCACCCGACTTTAAATAATGAGGTGCCCTACTACATCAAACATGGGCGAATTCTTCCCAAACCTGCCGTGCGTCGCCTTGATGGCTGGGATGTTGAATTTGTGGATGGTAGTCGAGAAGCATTTGACTTGATCGTTTGTGCAACAGGTTACCACGTCGCTTATCCCTTCCTACCAACAGAACTTCAGCGTGTTGAAGGATCTGTGGTTCAATGCTATGGCGGCTCTTCTTTTGATGATTACAAAGGACTTTATTTCATCGGTTGGGGACAGGCACGAGGCGGAGTCGGCTCACTAATTGCGGCTTACGCTTCGCTATTCACCCGTTGTCTTCAGCTCCAGGATGAACTGAATGTGCCGATTGGGTTAGTCTTTAAAGAAATTGGACAACAGCTGCCAAAAACCCATTTGGCAGATCCCCAGGCGATTTTTAGGCAATTAAAGTTTGCCAATCTTTTATTTAATTGGCTCGTGAAAAAAGCACACCAGATTGATGCTCTTCATCCTAACTTTAGCAACCAACCACTCCCCCCTTTGCAAAGTATTCAGCAAGTTCAATCATTATAGTGCGCTGAATTTGCAGTGCAATTCTTTTGTTACAAAGAAAGGTAGAGGCTTGATTACAGCTATTTAACACTCATACTAAGTTATGAAATGTAGCACTTAGCGTCGCCGCATGAGAATGTCCCAAGTTGCTCCGCCTGCGACACCATCAGGCTCTAGACCATAGCGTTTTTGTACAGATTCCACTGCTTCCTCTGTTTTTAAGCCGAAGTCTCCATCAATATTGCCATCAAAAAAACCAAGCCTTTGCAGCCGTTGTTGCAATTTAACAACTTCTGGACCGTGCATTCCCTTACGTAAAATTGGCAATCCGGCTGTTGTGTACTGGATAGCTGGATTTTGTGGAGTACGTGTCGTTTGTTGGGTGTTCGTGGTTTGCTGACGAATTGTTGACTCAGAATTAGAGTTTTGCTGAGTACGAGAGGAAGATGATTGTTGTATGGAAGTACTCTGTGAAGTGGCGGTTGTCGTCCGTGTTGCGGCGGGTCTTGGTTCGGGTTTAGAATTGACAACTCGAGAATTATTAGGTGTCTTCGATGTTACAGGTGTTGGTTCAGGGTTAGACGTTGGAGACTGACTTGCAGTTGGTAAAGGGGTAGGAGACGAGGCAACTGTTTCGGCCGGGAAGAGTTTTTGCCAAGTACTTGCATCAACAATGCCATCTGGATTCAAGCCTGCTGCTTGCTTAAAGCGGGAAACAGCTGTCGCTGTAGTATTATTGTACACCCCATCCACTGTACCTGTGTAAAATCCTAAAAGCTTCAAAGCTGCTTGAAGTTCTGAGACAGGCTCCCCTTGGCTACCAACTTTAAGGGTAGGACGGTTGATCGAACTTCTTGGAGCTCCTGGGGTAGTTTGGGCAATTTTTGATGGCGCTGCCACTGATACTACACTAACGAGTCCAACAAACAAAGGCACACACACTAACATTCCAATCATTGATAAAGATTGAATTTCCTGCCTTCGTTTGATTCTACTGCAATTTGCCACCTGAGTCATTGAGCTAATGAGGCTCAATAAACTTGCTTTTCTCCTGTCTTTCATGGTATATGCCCCCGGTAAATGTCTGCTAATACACTTATTTGGAAATTGGTGTAGAATGCACTTAGGGTGGTAGTTGCGGTCTGAATTCAGAGCAATCTCTGACATAAAATGCGCGATCGCTGCTGCTCGATCATCTGTTTGTTTACAAGAGCATTTATTGAAAAACATTTTTGTTGTAAAGCAGACAAAGAGACTGTCTTCAAAGAATCAGACAGAATGTAGTCTCGCGATCAGGATTAAACTCCATGCCCAGGAAAAGGCATGGCAGTGCTAACTGCATCTTCTTGACCGACTAAAGATACATAAGGTTCCCGTAAATATTGGCAAGCTGCGGTGATCGCATCCGCAACACTGACAGCCATAATTTGCTCCTGAAATTTTCTATCGAAATCAATTCCCAACCCTAAGATTTCATACCATCCGTAAATCTGAGCAATTTGTGCATTAGTTTGTTTGCCCAAGGCATACTGTCCCAATATCTTATTCTTAGCTGCAGTGAGTGCATCTTCCTCAAGTTGATTCCGACAAAGGAGATCGACTTCTGCCCACAATCCAGCAACAGCTATTTTGGTGTTCTCTGGAGCCGTACCCATGTAAACAACAAATGATGCGGGGAACAACCTTGTTGGGTAAAAAGCGGATACATCATAGGCTAAACCGCGCTTTTCGCGCAACTCGACAAACAAGCGACTGGAAAGCCCATTTCCCAAGTACGTAGAAAGCAACTTCAGTGCCGCGTAGTCAGCAGAAAGCACTGATGCTCCCAAATAACCCAGCATGACGATAGATTGCTGTGTTTGTTTGTATGTAGCTTTGTGCTGCGGTTCAACATTGAGAGGGAAATTAAGTATTGGTTGTGGTGGTTCGGTTAGGGAATGCCAATCACCAAAAACTTCTTCCACTAAGGCAACGGTATCTGCTATTGTTACTCTCCCGGCAATACTGATGACGATATTATCTGGGCGGAAATATGTCTGATGATACCGCACCAAATCCTCACGTTTTAAGCGGTTCATGGTGATTTCATCCCCCAGTGCCGACATGGCATAAGGGTGTTTTTGATATATCATCTGTTGCAGTTGCTCGAAGGCGATGGAGAATGGCTGCTCTTGTTGTGAGCGAATATCTTGTAAGGCAATACGCTTTTCTAATTCTACTTCTGCTTCTGGAAACGTTGGATTTCGCAAAATCCGTGCGGCCAATCTCAGAATTTCCGCAAAATCTGCCGTTACCGTTTTCAATGACAATAAAAAATAATCAGCAGATGTATCCGCACTCAAGCTTGCTCCCACAGACTCTATTTGTTCGGCAATTTCTAAACTAGAGAGGTTGTCACATCCCTTTGTCAGTAATGCTGATAGCAAATATGTTAATCCAGCTTCAGTGCGATTTTCATAACAACTACCAGCACGTACAAAAATCCGCGTTGCAACAATATCTGCAGATGGATTCTCTGTCACCAGCACCACAATGCCATTGTTTAATACAGTGCGATGAATTGTCGATTTTGGTAGCGAGGTTGTCATTTCTCGTTATACTGGTTGTTAGTGGTTAATTGCAATTAACTTTATACTGGTTTGAGTATAGTAACGGCGTAATTGTTCGGTGAAAGATAATCTTGTGCTATTTTTTGCAACTCTTGAGTATTGAAGGACTGAATTTGCTGGGGATAAGTCACTGATAATTCAGCTTGGGCTATAGTGTTGTAGTAGCCATAAAGTCCCGCTAGCTGATTTGGTGTTTCAGTAGAAAACGCATAGTCATTACACAACAGCCTTTGACATCGGGCAAGTTCGCGATCGCTTATTCCTTCTGAAAGCAGTTCGTGTAAGTGTAGGCGAATCAGCGACTCAACGCGCTCGACATGTTCCGGTTCCAACCAGACAGTAATGGTAAATAAACTGGATTCTTGTTGTAGCGAAAAATTACTGCAAATACCCTGTACCAGTTGCTTGTCTTCCCGCAAATCGCGGACTAAACGAGAAGTCCGTCCTTCTGTCAGCAAAACAGAGAGCAAATCCAAACCATAAGCGGTACGGAGTTGTTCCACACCAGGTTCTGTCCACGCCATGAGCAACCGTGCCTGCTCTAAACCTGGTAAATACATTTCTTGACGGCGAATTTCAGTGACAACTGGTTCCGCCACTTCATCCTTTGTGGGAAAGTCGTTGCAGCGATCGCCAAAATTAACAAACGTGCTACTAACTAAATCTAAAGTCCGGTTCTGAGCAATTCCCCCCACAATGACTACCGTCATATTTTCTGGTTGGTAGCGATCGCGGTGAAAACAACGCATTGCTTCGGGTGAATGCTGCATCAGTTCTTTCTCACTGCCCAGTACAGAACGTCCGTAAGGATGGCGCTGGTAAATGTTAGAGATGAGAGCTTGAAATCCTTGCCAATCGGGATCGTCATTTGCTTGACGGATTTCCTCTAACACAACGTCCCGTTCGCGGAAGAATTCATCCTCTGGTATTGCCGCATTCAGCAGCAGCTCTCCCAATTGAGGCAAAGTCTCTTCCAGATAAGAAGAAGCTGTCGTGAGAGAGTAATGGGCGTAATCATGACTTGTTGCTGCATTAGTGACTCCACCCCGGTTTTCAATTTGCTGATCGAACATACCCGGAGGTAGCGATGCAGTCCCTTTGAAAATCATGTGTTCTAGAAAGTGAGCCATGCCGTACAACGGTTTTGGCTCGTAGTTTGCACCAGCACGCACCCAAACATCTGCTACAACCACAGGAGTGGAAGGAATGTCTTGATGAATCAACGTTAAACCGTTGTCTAGTTTAAAGACCGAGGCTGGAAACACGGTATTAATTAGTTTTGGTAACAATTTATTACAGTTTCAACCACAATTTAGCCCAATTCTATGGATTTTAACTCTTATTGACACCTAAAATAGAATCAATTGCTACAGATTTTTTTCTGGGAGTTAGCTATTTGAACTCAGGAGACAGGAAGTTATTACTTTCCCCTACTCCCTACCCCTAAATAATTAAAGCTCCCACGTCTATAATGACCTTGGGAGCTTGAATTTTTGAGTTCACCGCAACGCCGTTTTACCTAAGTTTTTGACCTGGTTTAACCAGGTGGGAACCAGCATCTTACGTTTAAAGTTTCCGGGTACATGCCCGGTTTACTGCCACGAGACTTTTTTGGCTCCCTTATCACTAAAGGCATAGATCAAAAAACTTTTGGGCAGTCACCAACGTCGTAGTGTAACAACTTCATTATAGCTGACAGATAGAAGTTGTGTGTTCCTAATTGAAAATTTTTTGCTTTTCTCAGAAATGGGTCATTAGAAATGTTGTGCAAATTAATCGTGCGTTTGTTGAAATCCTTGGTAGGGGCGCTCCTGCCGTTCGCCCCTACGAGGAATACCAAATGGATTCTATAGTATGGGCGATCGCACTTGCTTTGTTTGTGCTTGTGCTGTCTAGCAAAACGGTGATGTGTCCCAGTTTCCTTCCGAGACGCGATTCATTTTTTCCGTACCAGTGAACGTGAGCTTGGGGAATTTGTTTGAGTAAGGAGAGCTTCTTAGAGTAATCTTTGTGTATAATCTCACCCGATTGAGGGATTGAGATATTTTGGGAATTTTCATATCCTAGTAAATTAACCATAACTGCGCCTGCACAGTGCAAAGCTGGACTACCCAGAGACAATCCGCAAACTGCTCTAAGATGCTGCTCAAATTGAGAAGTCTCGCAGGCGTCTAGAGAGAAATGTCCGGAGTTATGGGTGCGGGGTGCAATTTCATTGACTAACAGTCGGCGATCGCTGGTGAGGAATAGCTCAATTCCAAAAACTCCCACGGCTTCTAGACTATTAAGCAGAGTGCGGGCAATATCTTCAATTTCTGCTCCTAGTTCCGGCGGAATCTCAGCAGGCACAATCACCCGGCGACAGACTTGTTCCTCTTGTTGAGTTTCCACAACTGGGTAGCAACAAACTTCTCCTTCTACAGAACGGGCGGCAATCACTGCCAGTTCCCGTTCAAAAGGTATAAATTCTTCTAATAAATAAACCCCTTGACAGGAAGCATTTTTTATGCCAGTAGATTCGAGCTTTTGCTTTAACGAATCCTGATCCTTGAGGATGAACGTGCCTTGACCATCATAACCGTGGCGACGAGCTTTCAAAACGAGTGGAAAACCCAACTGAGAAGATGAGTGAAGGAGTTGGGAGGTGGGCAATTTCCTGCCCTGCTCCTGTTCTAAGGCAAAAAACTTGGGGACAGGTAAACCTAAATTTTGTAAGTAAAGAAGCTGATGATACTTATCTAAAAGCGGGGTTAAAGCTTCAAGTCGAGGGCGAAAGCGTACTCCTTGTTCTGCGAGGGGTGACAAAGCTTCTAAATTAACAAACTCATTTTCAAAGGTGATGATATCTGACTTTTCGGCTAAAACGGCAGTGGCGATCGCATCATCAATTGAGGCGAAGACAGTTTCAACAGCGATCGCCACTGCTGGATCATCGGAGTTGGGAGTTTGCACCACCAATTCCACACCTAACTTCTTAGCTGCATCCCCCATCATCCATGCGAGTTGCCCGCCACCAATTATCCCAACACGCTTCATCGACATCCTAAAGAATCACGAGTTTCGACACCAGTCTGAGAATTCACACCACTAGCTTTTGCACACAATTCCTTAATTTGCGCCCGATCCAAAACGGCATCGGTAAAATCTGCACCAGTAATATCGACATCAGTAAAGATGGTGCGAAGTAAAAGCGCTTCTGTGAGAACAGCATTGCTCAAATCAGATCCAGTTAAGTTGACCTGATCCATCATGGCATTAGTTAAATCAGCTTTGTGCAAATTAACTTTAGTCATGATAGAACCACTGAGAACTGTGCCTCGTAAGTCAGCACCTGTAAAATTAACCAATTCCAGCTTCGCGTTAGACATTTCTGCTGCTTGCAAGCTTTGTCCAGAAAAATCGCGTGCTGTCAAATCCGCATTGCTAAATGATAGCGGATGAGTCCAATCTGCTCTAGCTGGAGTTGCCCAGCAAAATATAATAATCGATATCAGGAACGCTGTCAATCGCTGCCAAAACATATTGGGTAGCTCATCTTAAATCTAGTCGCTGTTTCTTAGCTTACAGCATTCGGCCCCCTTCACACACGTGCTTGGAGTCTCACTGGCCGCTCATTAAGAAATAGCTATTTAAGTAAGCCGCCACAAATAAATAAAGGTTCGTAGTTGCGCTTCAGCGCTTATATCTAGAGCGCTAAAGCGCAACTACAAACCTTTACATAAATTTATATAGTTTGGTTTTTCTGTGTCGATCTACTTAAGCTCAGCATTCTCAGTACATGACTTTAATTCTTGAGAAATGGATTCCTTGTTGACATCATTAAAAGCATTCTTTTTGTCTACATTAGGTGAAAAGGCTAGTACAGATCGGCGGAAATAAACCACCCATCTGAAATAGTTAAAACCCTTACAAAATAAGGTTCTTTCTTTTTACTTTTTACCCCTTCGGGGTTCGTCAGTCGCTCATGGGGGAAACCCCCAAGATCGCGCTGACTCACTTTTTACTTTTGCCTTGTTGTACTAGTTGACTCTCCCCTGCCGTGTTTGCCGCAATTCTGGTGTGTACTTGTTTCAAAGTTAACGGTGTAGTAAAAGGTGCAGTTGCCCAAGCGTTAGAATCCACAACTGTGGTGTTACCAGTAGATGTTCTGAAGAAACTTGCTGCCTGCAAGCTCTCAATCGGGTTATGCGACTGTGAAACTACAGCGAATTGAGAAGGCGTTGTGGGCAGATTCCAGCCGTGGTGAGATCGCCAGTGTTCAGAGTTTTTCAAGATACTAAAATATTTAATCTATGGAATCTATTGAACCGCCAAGACGCCAAGAGCGCCAAGAATGGAGAGAAGAGAGAATTTTACAAATGATTTAGGATTGCTATAGCTAAAACGCCCACAGAAAGCCAATATTTTCAGCCTTTAGGGGGCGATCCAATCTTTCGGGGGAGAATCGAGAGACTCAAGGTTGAAAGCGGAAGTGTTGGAGCGATCGCACTTGAGCAATGGTTTCAAAGTCGCGATCATTGTGAATCAACAGTAAGTGATGATCCAAAGCAGATTGCGCGATACAGCAATCAATCGGACTGCGAAGGGTGAGTCCTTGACGGCGTAAATCATAATAGATCCGAGCAGCCGCTTGCCAGGAATGACTTGTAAGTTCAATAGAATCTTGTGTTTCGAGGTAGGTGGATAGAAGAATCCACTCTTTTTTATTCAGGCTACCTTGCAGCAGTTCAAGCTGAGTAAAGCTGGTGAGTAAAACCTCACGCTTAGCAATCAGGGTTTCAAGCTGCTTAGCTATCTGACGACTGCGATCGCGGAACACGCTGATCCAAACAGACGTATCAATCAGCAGCATAACGAGTTTCAAAGCAGGGCTTTGTGATCGAAGTCCTCGGTAAATTGAATCTGCCCCGCGAGATCGAGGAGGTTTTTCTTGCGGCGCGAGCGCACAAGTTCTTGCAGAGCCAGGTTCACCAATTCTTCCTGGCTGGTAAGGTTGGTGAGTTGAAAGGCTTGGTGAAGAAGGGATTCGTCGAGGTTGAGGGTGATTTGCATAGGGTGTTTGTCGGACAATTGACGAAGGGCATATGTATCCTGGAACCAGTATAACTGAGGGGTTAAGGCAGCACTGAATAGCGATCATACTTTGAGTGAAAATCTATATGAGAATTATTTTTTGCCTTTAACTTTAGTCGCAACTGGCTGCTGTGAATAGAGTTGCGACTATTTTGCAAGGATGAGAATTGCTATCCTAATCTTATTTGAATGGTATTGAGACGATTGGATAATTTGTGAGGGGTCTAACCTCTCGTGACATTTCATTTGTTTTGAAATAGATTGAATACTAAAACTAAAAACCCTTTTTTATATGCTTGACTGGAAAGATAAAAAGAAAAATCAGGATATAAATATAGCTAATCATTTTATATTTTTTGTCTGATATAGTTTTTTTCAATAAATATAGAAACTTGCCAAAATGGCAACCAAACTCTCAAAAGCCAAGTTAAGTTATAGAAGGTAAACGACTTCAAGGGTGTTGTTATCGGGGTGTATCACAATTATAAATTACGAAGGTGATACACTTTTACTCAAATCATTTTCAAGTAAATTACTCACATGTTTGAAATGGTAAATTTTATGAATTCAAAATTGAGAATTGCGAGTTCGGTTGAAGCGAATAAATTCTTACCCATGAAATTACCAGCAGGCGTCTAGATAACTAGCGAAAAGACATTAACAAGGTTTTCGTTTGCTGCGACAGGAATATTCGGTGTGTACAGACGTTGTCGTTCACCTACACGTTACCCCCCCTAAATAACGGGCAGTGTCTGTGTATATTCCTGAACTCTTCAGCAGTAAACGGCGGGGTGGGAGTTCCCAAAGCAACTGTTATGCTAACTCCCACTCTTCATTTATTCAAACACAAACAGTAGGTAGTGGACGGAAGATGATATAGCAATCCTAAATGATTTGTGAGAATAAATGAAATCAGAAAGCCGGTTTCTTTAAGAAATCGGCTTTCTGATTTCTGCACGTTTGATTCACATACATAATGTTCTCACCTCTCTCCCAAACTTGGAACAAGGGCTTTCTTGAGAGGGCAAATTGAGAAACGCTTGATTCACATACATAATGTTCTCTCCCCTCTCCCAAACTTGGAACAAGGGCTTTCTTGAGAGGGCAAATTGAGAAACGCTTGATTCACATACATAATGTTCTCACCTCTCTCCCAAACTTGGGAGAGGGGCTTTCTTGAGAGGGCGAACTAAGAAACGCTATAAATCAATACGCCTTAGTTAGCCTGTGAAGATCATAACTACCCCAGTTAATGCACTTGTGACGACATCTCTTTTGGGGAGTAAGCAGCCGAATATTAGCGATCGCTAATATTCGAGCTACCCACTTAGGAGATTTTTGTAGAAATAGTTAACGGCTTATGCTGTATCTGGGAAATAGCTTCCATTCTCGTTAATGATTTAAAATTTTCCGAATATCTTTCAACATTAAAAATAAATGCAGTTGCTCAGTTGGACTACCTTCAAAATCAAATTGCTCATACCATTCCCGTGCTTCATCATCTTTAGCATGAACTAGTAAGGCACGAATACCAAGAATATCGGCAGCTGCATTAATACGTTTTAAGCAATCTTTTAATAAACCTTTGCCAATACCTTTTCGCTGTGTGTTTTTATCAACTGCTAAACGTGCCAAAAGTGCCACAGGAATTGGATAGTTGGGTAGTCCTTTGACAATCCGACTTGGAGCGTCTGTATGAGCAACAGAAGCTACAGTTAGGCTGTAATAACCAATTACAGTACCATGTAATATAGCTACGTAAGTTGTAGAACTATCAGAGCGTTGATTTTGTAAAGCATCATCGGTAAGAAATTTATTTAAAATCGGCTTTCCACAATTAAAATTTTTTACATCGTGTTCAGCCGACAATTTCTCAATATAAGGTTTATCTAAGGGTAATGAACTATTCAAATACACTTGGCTCCGTCAATAAACGAGCGAGACGAGGCTTTTCTTGTGGTGGAGAATCGAGAGCAGCTTGAAAAGCTTGCCACTGCTCATCATCCAGTACAAAAAGACGACGATTTGTGAGTGTTTCCTGCGCTGCAATCAAACCATGCTCTAGTAAAAATTCGCTAACATTTTTGTGGTTGGCTGCTGCCGCCTGTTGTAAAAGCTTTTTGACTTTAGAGCTAGTGCGGATATCTATCCGCTCTGTTCTTGATTCAGTTAAATTACTCATACTTTCTTTTTAGTTATCTATAGCAATAACTTAAAGCTACCATACACACATTGTCCGGACAATAGAAAAAGTATAAATATATATAAAGCTTTGTTCTAGAGGGCATGTGGTAGCAAATTAAACTCAGAACTCAGCACTACTTATATTGATATTCCTATCTGCAGAAACTCAAGAATCGCTGCATTCACCGCCTGATTAGCACCAAATGAGGCATCATGACTACAGTTAGGAAGAACTTTTAACTGGGTATTGGGGATAAGTTGGCTTAATTTCTCACCATCTCTTACCGGGAACCAACTATCCTGTTCACCCCATAAAATGAGTGTGGGACTCTTAATAGTATGAAGATTATATTGAATTTTGCTGAGCAAATTTGGTTTATTCACCTGCAAATGCTCAATTTCTTTCGCTGCTATTTGTAATTCTTCAGCAACTTTCGTCAGGGTACCTGGAAACTCAATGAATGGATAAGTTATCCAATATACATCTTCTTGAGTCAGTACTGAAGGGTCAAACAGCACTCCACGCCTTTCTATGGTCATAATTTCTCTTACCAATGGCGCAAATAGGTGTGTCAAACGTAGAGTGTCAATTGTTTGCACGATTTCTAGGGGTGCTTGAGAAAGAAAAGACATTCCCCAATGAGGTAAACGTTGAGGGAAAATAGGTACATTTACCACAACCAACTGTGCGATTAACTGAGGATACTCCTGAGCAAGGGCAAGGGCAATGACTGCGCCTAAGGATTCGGCTACGATGATGGCAGGTTCATCGGTTAACGCTTGAATAATTCGTGCTGACTCGATAATTTGATGACCATTTTTTTCTCGACGTGACACGGGTTTCTCTGAAAAGCCGTAACCTTTGGCATCAAAACAAATAACCCGAAAATGTTGAGATAGTGGTTGGATGCTTTGACGCCAATTGTAGCTCCAGCTTCCAATGCCGTGAAATAAGAATAGGGGTTTACCTGTACCTTTTTCGCCATAAGCGATTTGTACGGGATAGCCATCAGCATCAGTAATTATTAAATTTTGCCGTCCTTTGGGGAAGGTTTCTTGCCACCAATTTTTCATAATTTTTGTTAAGCTATGACCAACAATCTGAACTCAGTTGTCAGAACTCATTAGCGAGAAATGATGTATGGGCGATCGCCGATACTGCATTCTGTGTAGGCTAAGGCAGCAAAACCCTTTCAAGGATTTCAACGCAAGCATAATTAATTCTCTTGAACTGTCTAGCAAGTAGAATATAGACGCAGCTTAAAAACGTTTATTTGCTAGTTATATAGCTATGGTATTGGATCATCATGACCACAATATATATGTCTAACTAGCAAGTTCGCTTTTTGTAAGTTATTTAACTGCCTGTTAAAAGTGTCCACAGCAGTCTAATGATGACTACGGAAATTATGACCAAGCCAATAGCAATAAGTAACAGTCCAGCTAAAATAGTGAAGACAAACCACTTATCTGCACTCTTTCTCTGACTAGGAAACTTTAGGTGATCTTCCAACAACCTGATGTTGTACTCGTTGGCTGTCCAAGCAAAATCAAATAAATCTCCCAAAAATGGTATAGAACCCACCAAACCATCTATAGCTATGTTCCCGAGCATTCTACTTAGAGTGGCTGTAGGCGCACCCAATCGTGCAGCTTCTAAGACAATATAGCCAGAAAGTACAACTCCTAAAAAATCACCCGCGACAGGTAGCAAGCCGATAATTGGATCTAAACCAACGTGAAGCTTGATTCCTGGAATCGTAATCACATTATCCAGCAAACGGCTTAGCTGACGCAGTCGTTTCAAAGTAGAGACTTTGGCGTTTGGTTGAATATTAGGAAACTGAATACGAGGTTGAGACATTGGCGCGATCTCGTTTCTGTTGTTGAATCGCTCCATATTCTACTCCGATCCGAAAATTTTTCAAAGCCTTATCAGTATATGTAACAATATTTACTAATAAACGTTTAGGGGTGAAAAGCTATTCATTGATACAAGCCTTCCACAACTTCCATTAGCTCAATCCAAAATTACGCTCCTCGCAACGGGTGGAACTTTCGGCGTTGCACGGTGCTGGCTCAATAATCTAAAATCCAAAATCGAATGACTCAAGAATTAACAAAACAGTGGTTGGAAGAAATTCAATCGCTTAAACAGCGAGTCGCCGAACTTCAAAAAGAACGGGACACTGGTTGGGAAAGTGCGGAAAAATGGCGTAAACTTTACAATACTGAAGCCGAACAACGCCGCGTAGATACTCAACTATCCCAACAGGCGATCGCATCTCTAAAAGCGGAAATCCAAAAACTTCAGGGTAGTGAGCTTCCCCAACTCCACGACACAGCAGCAGCGACAGCGATTCAACTTGAAATCGAACAACTAAAATCTGTAGAAGAATTGCAAACTAAATTAATCGCCGTTCTTAAAGAACGCGATCGCCTACTATCACTATTAAAAACTGAGCAAGATAACCACGCCCAAACACGCAAAAGCCTCACCACAGCATTGGGTGATGCCATTGACGGCTTAACAAAGGAAAGGGCAGAGGGAGTGATATCATCTCCGGTAAATAAACCTTAATTCCGTCTGAACCCCACCCCGCCAAAGCTGTGCCTTGTCTCCCCTCCCCGCAAGCGGGGAGGAGTTGGGGGTGGGGTTCTTTTGCGCTTTTAAGGCGCGTCTCTACTTTTTAAAATCCCATTGCCTCAGCGACGGTATGGAGTTCAGGCTGAATGCCTTGTTTAAATTGACTTTGATTGTGTTTAATGGCTGTCTCTGGATCTTTGAGCCCATTACCTGTAAGAACACAAACGACTGTTGCCCCTGCGGGAATTTGATCTGAGATTTGCAACATTCCTGCTACTGAAGCAGCACTAGCAGGTTCACAAAAAATACCTTCTTCTGATGCCAACAGTCTATAAGCGTCAAGAATTTCTGCATCGGTAACAGAGTGGAAATCTCCCTGACTTGCTGATTTAACAGCGATCGCTTTTTCCCAGCTGGCAGGATTGCCAATCCGAATTGCTGTGGCTATGGTTTCTGGATTTGTCACTGGTACCCCTGTGACTAATGGGGAAGCACCGACTGCTTGGAATCCCATCATCCGGGGTAAGCGATCGCACTTTCCGGCTTGATGATATTGACAAAACCCCATCCAATATGCTGTGACATTTCCGGCATTGCCTACGGGAATACACAACCAATCAGGTGAATTGCCTAAAGCATCAACAACTTCAAACGCCCCTGTTTTCTGCCCTTCCAAACGATAAGGATTGACTGAATTCACTAAAGTTACTGGATAGCTTTGGGCCATTTTGCGGACAATTTCCAGCGCTTGGTCAAAATTACCTTTAATTGCCAAGACTTCTGCCCCGTACAGCAACGCCTGCGCCAGCTTACCGAGCGCTACATAGCCATCGGGAATTAGAACAAAAGCACGCATTCCTCCACGCCTAGCATAAGCTGCTGCTGCTGCTGAAGTGTTGCCCGTACTGGCGCAAATGACTGCCTTTGCTCCAGCTTCCTTTGCCTTGGAAATTGCCATTGTCATTCCCCGATCTTTGAAGCTTCCAGTCGGATTGAGTCCATCGTACTTGACAAATACACGTACTTGTCTGCCGATGCGTTTGGCAAGAGAGGGTGCTGGAAGTAAAGGAGTATTACCTTCGAGTAAGGTAACGATTGCTGTTTTTTCAATAACAGGCAAGTATTCGCGATAAGCTTCTATGAGTCCAGGCCAGGGTTGGCGATGAGATGTAGCAACAGACAAGCTTAAAGTCACAATGTTTGGAAATTGTTAGTTGTTTTAGTAAATTGGTAATTGGTAATTTGTAATTGAGTTTGACAGTTCCTTGATAATTATCTTTCCCATGCCCCATCAACCATTAATCATTACCAGCCCCTCCTTTAATTGGAACAAAATTATCGCGCTCGCAGTCGTTCAATAACAAAGATTGAATTTCATCATATAAATCCATAGGATTATGTAATAGGTTAATAAATCTTAAAATAGCACTATTATTGTAATATTCCTATTGGTGTGAATCACATTCTAAGTCTGGTTACCAATGTCTACATCTACTATTTCCCATATTGATTCCCAAGTTACGTGGGCTAGTCAGTTGAACAAATCTTTATATCAAGTAGAGCAGCAAGTCAAGTTTATGAGCTTGCAAGCAGAGGTTGAGTCACTTCTAAAGCAGTTAGAAAGCTTGAAAGTGCAACGGCAGGCGAGTACTAGCAATGAAATTGAAAATAATTGACGTGCATTAAGAAGGGGTGGAAAGCATTCCCGTATTCAGTTTCTCTAAAAAGCTCTGAATATAGGTAAGGCTATCATTTGTCGTTTTGGGTTGCCCTTTCAACCAGGAGTTAGCTCGTTCTTGCCCGTGCTGAGTTGCTAAAATCAGAGCACCCCAAGCTTGTACTTCTGGTCGATTAGGGTTAACCCGCAATGTTGCTTCTACACGATTCCACAATCGTCCTTCATCTGCTTTGAGTAGAGTCGCAATCTCTTGTGCATTCTGTGGCGACGCCGCAAACACCTGCAAAGCTTTCCCCCAGCGCCCATCAACTAAATCCGCAAGCACTTGTTGACTTGGACTTGCCCAACTTATATCGGCTTGGTTTTTAGTCAGTTGAGAGTGCAAGCGAATCAGATCAATCTGCGCTTGCGCGGCTTCTGGGATTCTTCCCTTTCGCTGTTTCTTAATAAATTGTAACCATTCAAAAGCTGGTGTCCATAATCCACTTCGAGCAATTAACAAAGCATTTTGGTAAGCTGAATCCTGAAAAGCAGCAGGTGTAAGAGAAATTGCTTCAAGTTGGATCGGACAGGGGATAAACTTGACAGGTTTGACTTGATAAACGCGCAACTGAGGTTCTAAACCTACTGTTTGATCGACAATTAACTCTTTTGGGCTAACATTCGTTGCAGATAGCCATTGAGGAAGTTGTCCGGTAGTACTTGTCCAAGGCAACATCAGTTGGAGGTAAGTGTGTTTGGGGTTGTAGTACACAATGTGACCGTAGGCGATCGCATTCTTTCCAGAAGTGCGCTCACCCCGTAAATAAAACCACATGCCCGATGATGGTGTACCGTCTTCAAAACGTCCAATTTGGCTCAGAGGTAAAGTATTGCCGCTCCCTTGATTGTCATCTGTTGTGCGATCTAAAGTAGCGAATACAGAGGATTCTTCTGGTCCGGAGACAGGGAGGTGAGTCACCAGATGGTAGTATTTTTCTGGCAGATCAATTGAACGCTGATAAATTCTCAGTTCAACTAGATATTTACAATCTGACTGACAATTGGCACTTCTGTGGAAAACTGGTAGTAAAAAAGATTTTGTTGTATCACTCTCTAAAGGCAAGATTTCGCCAACTATCTGTCCCTGCTGACTCAAGGAGGCTTGAATTTGTTGGAGTGTTTGAGAGCGTTCTTCGTTGCTTAGCGGAATTTTTGCCCATTGAGGTAAAACTTGATTTAGCCCGACGAGCTGCTCTGGGTTAAAGATAAATTGGATGCTAACCCAAATAAAAATTGTCATCAAACCAGCGCTACTCAACAAAACTACAACAGCGACTATTGACAAAAGCCACCTTTTGTGTTGAGAAGTTACATTAGCCTTGCCTTTCGGCTTTTTCGGAATTTTTTTAGAGATGCGCTTGTTCGCACTCTTATTCTGCTGATTAGATTTTTGAGGTTTTGGCGCTGGTTTTGATGGGGGATCTACCATGCTACTTCTCAGTATATTTAATAGGTATTTTGTCTAAGATATTTTCTTTTATACTCGCGTTCTTTAGAGATTGCCTAGTGATCCGAGATCCCCGACAACTTTTACGAAGTCGGGGATCTAAAGATAGTCTTCAGCTAGGAAAAATGAAGCGGTGTAAACTAAGTCATAATCATCAGGCAGAATAAAATAAAGGTAGCTGTGGCAGTGTCATAACTATGCCGCACAGTTTCCACACCTAAAGGAGTTTTTTAGATGACTCAAGCCCCACCGAAACTAGTAACCTTTGAAGAATTCGTGAAGTGGAAGCCTGACAGTGGACGTTATGAACTGCATGATGGAGTAATTATACAGATGCCGCAACCATTAGGCGATCATGAGGAGATTGTTGGATTTTTGGCGTCCGAACTAAATGCCGAATATAGACGTTTAAATCTTCCTTACTTCATTCCCAAAACAGCATTGGTTAAACCATCTGATAACGAATCCGGTTATTCACCTGATGTACTTATAATAAATCGTTCTAACTTGGGAAATGAACCACTATGGAAAAAGGAATCTACTGTTACTCAAGGTGCATCAATTCCATTAGTGGTTGAAGTAGTCAGTACAAATTGGCGCGATGACTACTTCACAAAACAAGGTAAATATGAAGAGATGGCAATAACTGAATATTGGATTGTGGACTATCTAGGTTTAGGCGGACGCAAATTCATCGGTGATTCTAAACAACCGACTATCTCGATTTACTTATTAGTTGAGGGTGAGTACCAAGTTACTCAGTTTCGCGGTGGCGATCGCATTCAATCACCAACCTTCCCAGAGTTAAACTTGACTGTTCAGCAAATTTTTCAGGCTGGGAATTAGAAAACTTTGTAGTCGGTGGAAAAGTGCGTTCAACTATGTCGGCGCTATCTGGTGGTGCTGCACTGGGGCTCGACTTTGAGGAGATGGTCAGTGTCGTCATGGCACTAACCCTGGCAGAATTAAATAATAGCATGACGACGTATGCCGACCATCGGATTTGGCAGGATGTATATCGTCCTACAACGAAAGCCTGAGATTTAGCCACGTATCGAGCGAACATTAGATCTCATAAAAGAGACTTAAATTCGTCACGGCTTATTTGACAATCGTATAGTATTTGTGCTTTATAACCCGACCAATTGTTTCTCCAGAATGTATTGGAACCACCGTCCGACGTCCATCACTATGTATCAAAATATGATGACTTCCAAGGCACTATAGCAACCTCAAAACCTATTTTACCAAGAGGCTATACCTTGATCCGTTCAAGGCTTTCTCTACCGAAAACACAAAAACCGCTCGACAGACTGACAGAATTAAGCGATGCCTGCGACGAGCTGCGCTAACGCATTGAGCGCACCCTTCCAAGAGTTAGATCTTACAAGTGAAACCACACGCCGAGAAACCCTAATTGCACCCATACTACTGGAAGTTACAACGTAAGTAAATGGGCGGGAAAATTTACAACTATATAACGAAATGTAAAATTTTTTAAAATTGGCTTGTAGTTGCGCTTTAGCGCTCTTAACAGCAATAAACTATTTTCGATTTATTTCCGCCCACTTACTTAATTGAGAAATGTCAACCTTTAAGAAGGCATCCATTATTTAGTCGTACAAAGTTTAATGACGAACAGCCGTACCCTACACAGAACGCCTGAAGGCGAACGCCCCTACGACTGTGATCTATTTATCTGAAAATTACTGTAATCCTAATTTTTTCAGAGCTTTCCATAAATTCCGCCGTCGCTGATGCTCAACTTGCCATTGAGCCAGCAAGATTTCATAACTTTGGGGTGCTAATTCCTTAAGTGCAGACATCCATTGAGCATGTTCTGTGTAATCTGAATTTCGGGATAGTTCGGGTTTCGGTACACATTGATGCAACTGTGCTTTCCAATAAGCCATTACTTGATCCCAAAGGTCATTAGGAGCATACTGCTGCAAATACGCTCGTCGGGAAGTATCATCAGGAGCAGACAAATCTGTTGGTCGAATTACGACTTGGTAAAATCGGGGATAGGGAGGTTGATTCAAACAACGGATCTCAGTCAAGTCTTTTGTTAACAAACGTAAGATGTCGTATGCCTCGCCTAAGTCTCCCCGATCACCAGGTAAACTTGTTAACCATTGCAGGATTTGTTGAGCGAACCAGGTAGCACCCTTATTGGGAGTAGCAATACTGTCGATTAGCCAATGCAACCACCAAATATCAACGCTTTTCACTTTTTGGTACAAGTCCCAACGAGAGTGGGGTTTAGCACGTCGAATGATATAGTCGCGCCAAGATTGAAACAGAGATTGATGAGTCGTTTCACAGACTTGTATTTCTGCACAAGTTTGAAACATCCTTGCCCAATCAAAACAGCTTTCAAAGACGATGAGCTGAATCTCCAAAGCATTTACCCGTTGTAATTGTTCCAGTCTTTGAGCAGTCTGCTTCTTGCGTTATGTATTCCCCCTCTTCAAGGGATGCCTCCCCAATAATTTCATCCCATTGTCGCCACAATTCCAACCACGTTTGAGCTAATTTAGCTTGAGAAACAGGTTGCAATTTAGCTAAATTAGCCTGTTGATTTAATGACTCCCGAGTGAGGATTTGTTTGACAGTCTCTTGAGTATTTGGTTGGAGTTGTGCTAAAGCACAAGAGCGCAGATTATCAGCCTAATGTCACATTCGACAGCTACCAAATTCTTGGTATGTTAGACGTATTATCTCAAAGCCCTGCGTCAAAAACTGACCGCGTATTGCCAGAACTATTTTTCCTTACTACTTCAGACGTTACAGTTCCTTCAGAAACAACAGCTAAGTACAGCGTTTCATAAATTCGTATCGGAATAAAAGGCTTGTAGTTGCGCTTTAGCGCTAAAGCGCAACTACGAACATAACGCTATGAATTTTTGCAATTCTGTACTAAGGCTACAATTATGAACGTTGCTATCTGGCAATCGATTTTATGTGAATATCCTATCACTCCTCCTATCACCCCTGCTAATCCTGTTACTGTCATAATGAGTGCTCCCATGCCGCTAAACCGCTAGCTTTATGAAGCGTATGGACTGAACGCGGTATTTAACCTTCCTGCAAAATCTGGGCACCTTCTTAATCCTAAGCCCAATCCCAATCCTTAAACTTATAATCTTGGTACTGTACAGTGCAATTACACAGACTCTTTTTGACTCTTTGTTTAGGATTTTCCTCTGTAGCATGTTGGCTTATTTCTCAGTCTGTAGCTACAGCTCAAGATAAGTCGGCTTGCTTTACAATTCCTTCATCAAGGCAAGTAGTTAATCGCAATCATCCATGTGTATCCGGCAAACGAGATGCCAATCTGGAAACTGTCCAGGAGATTCTAAAGCGAGGTCGTAACCTAGGTGACTCTGAGCTATATCAGGAGGCAATTACGGAGTTCACCACGCCCATGCCCTAAAATTCTTGCTAAATACAGTGTGTTGTCAGGGTCGTTATTGTTAAAGACCTGGCTACACACTTGAGCGTAGATCGTTCGCAAGCCCTTGTAGGTAAAGAAGTCGTGTTCAATGCCAAAACGATTCTTTAGAAGTTTCATGACTTCTGACAAATCTTTGGTATAGCGGTTAGCGGCAACTCTTGTGTCTTCCACAGTCTTACTATTCCTTTTCAGCCACTCATGAGCATCACAAACTAACTGAGCATTCACAAGCACGGGAATAGGGTAGGCGGGATTTTTCTCAAAGTACTCAAAAGCATCACCTTTAACCTTTAATTGCCCGGTAAAATTACAAGTCGTCTTGTCCACATATTCAAACTGGCTTGAGGTGAGATGAATTTCTGCCATACGCCTACCCGTGGCGATCGCCAGTGCAATGCTTACTTTCTTCCAATCAGGCGCTTTTAGCTTATCCAAGCCATTGAATACAGCGACAATGTATTCATTGATAAATAAAAAGTTTACTAGATAATTACAAATTTGCTCCAAAGGCAAAGAATCTTTTTGTACTCCTCCAGGAAGATGACATTTTTTAGATATAAAAATTTTAAAATCTTGATGTGTAAAAGAGGACATGTCTCCTTCTAATGAAACTGCTTCTTTTTTGTAAGTCAAAGAAACAAGTTCATGATATGTTTTTGTATCTGTTACTCCTAAAAACTTTCTACCATCTTTTAACTCAATAGCTACACAAATTTTTCGTTGATTACCTCCTGATAACGCTCCACCAATTAAACCTGCTAGTGCGCCTAATCCTCCCGTAAGAATACCTCCTGCAATAGCAGCAATGAAAGCCCACCCAGCACTACCAGCGAGGGTTTTTAATTTTTCGTCATCCAAAATATCAACACGAACAACATTGAGTCATTATAGCTCCACCAAAGTTATCACATTATTTGATACTGATTTTCGCACAGAAATAAAGTTGCTATCTTAACAAAAAATGGGGTTGCATGGTTAGGGTGTGGGGTGTCGGGTTCATAGATTAAAACTTTCGCTACCAAACCAAAAAAGGTTTTAGTTCCGAGAAACATCTGATATAGCAATCCGTTGAGGATTCGTAAACGTCAAGATCCAAGGGCAACTTCTGTGAAGTCGGGGATCTGAACAGCCAAAGTTTGTAACTCAAATAGGATTGCTATAGTAGTTTTCACATAGATAGACTTCAGGAGACGCGTAGGGGCATTCTATGTATACATTGTTATACTTTCTTTACCACTCTCGTATGTAATAGATTGCTTCGGAAGTAAACTCACTGAACGCTTACCACTTTTAGCATGACGATCGCGCCAGTCTTTGAAAATCGCTGATATGTCGTAATTAAATGATTTAGCTAAATCCAAATATATGTCGCACAGCGTAATCAAGTTACTTGGTCTATTGCTTCTGTCTGGGGGATTTTTCCAGTAACCAAGACGATGAACTTGAAGAACCGTCTCAGCACTCTTATTTTTGCAATTAGGGTTTTGGCATGTGTACCCATCCCGATGACGAATATAATTCGTTAAGTTTTTGTAGCCTAGCTGTTCTCCTTACTCGAAAATTACAGCCAATGAAACGTTTTACGGAGTAAATAACTTGACCAGGATGGCTAATTATGGATGAGAGCGCTGATTTAGCGACGATGGATTGATTTGTTTGGGTATCGAACATCACAACTGAAGAAGTGAGGCGATCGCCTTCTTGATTGCACAGAACTCTCACTTTTTCTATTTCTGATTCCCAGATGGCGATCGCTCTCATTGGTTGTCCCTAAATCAATCCCCTGGATATCTACTTCGCTCATCGGCTAACCCTTTGCTGAAGTTCAAGTTTATTCACAATATTCATCAAATACAGGAGCAAGTCATTTTGATTTCAGTTTAAGTTGATTTTTCTGTGTATAGGTAAGCACAAACCAACACAAAGACTTTCGGCTTCACAAAAATATACAAAAATAGAAATGTTAAAATAAGTATAATATAAGAATCTTATTTTATTTCTGAACAGAATTGAAGATAAAAGCCTTATAGAATGGTCTTTTTAGTCTCAGTATCTTTTCAAGAATAAAATCGGAGTCTTAGAGTCGTGTAAAAATGCGAAAAATACGCACCGAATAGGAGAAAAATGCCAGCCATTGTTAAACTACAACTCTCCTTAGAAGCTTTAGCAGAAGCAATATCTTCCTTGAATTTAGAAGAAAAGCGTCAACTTCAAGAAATAATTGAGCAACAAATTTTTGAAGCAGAAGAAGCGCTGTACGAAGAAGATGCAGAAACGCAGGCAGAAATTCAAGCAGTTCGCGCTGAGTATGCTGTTGGTCAGTCCATAACGATGGATGAATATATTGCTAACCGCTCAAATTGAGCATCATGATGAGTTACACTATCGTTATTTCAAAATCTGTACAAAAGCAGATTGACGACTTGCCAAATGATGTTGTAGAGCGTGTGGTTGAGAGAATTCAAAATCTTGCATCGGAACCCCGTCCCGATGGAGTTATCAAATTAAAAGGTTCTGATAACGAGTATCGTATCCGCGTTGGTGATTATAGAGTTCGTTACGAGATAGATGATGAAAGTCAACTTGTGCAGCTTTTGCAGTGTAAGCATCGGAAAGATGTTTATAGAAAAAGCTAGTTTAGACGGAAGTTCCCCTTTGACAAATCGCTACACTTCTCAACTTCGTAAGCTTTCACCGAATGTGTTTAGACACAATTATTTAAGGAGTCGGCTTACGAGAATTCACAATGTCTCTGGATCTAACTGTTGAGTTTTACCTGCGCGATATTCAGCCATTGCTTGATCTGCTAGTAATGCGAGTGCATCTGGAGAACGGCAAAAAGCTTCATCTCATCGCTGCTCATCTTCCAGTTCTTCTAAAATTATTGTAGCCATATAAAACTACTATTTGATTATTGAACAGATACAACGGGAGTGTTAACGAGAGTACGGCACCAAACCCCATGAGAATGGTGCGTTACGACAAGGGAATACCGCACCCTACAATACAAGAGCGGAAGTTCAAAAATCAAACCGGATTCCTATAGCATCTTGTTGACTGGCTGGTAAGCTTTTGAGTTTGATAATGGCTTGTGCGAGTAATTCTGTCATCGTGAAACAAACCTGCGAGTTTTATAGCGATCGCCTAATCTTTGTTTTGAGTTTTTAATTCCCGTCTTTGCGTGAGGAAAACTTCATCCCCCTCATAGCAGCCTGCCATTCTCGAACGTAGTGAGGATAAAGTCTTACGCAACTGTCGTGCAAGCATAAGTTGATCTCAATAGCGCTAAAATGACTCTATCTCCTTCCTTCTCTAGAGGTTGATTATAGTGTTGCAGCAGCCTGCTCGTTCTATCCCTATTCCACCCTTAGAGAGTGGCGATCGCTTAACTCGTGCAGAGTTTGAGCGCCGCTATGAGGCAACCCCAGAAAAATTCAAAGCGGAATTGATCGAAGGAGTGGTTTACGTGGCATCCCCTGTACGAGTCTTTCATGGCAATCCTCATTTCAATTTAATTACCTGGCTGGGGGTATATAGCACGGCAACTCCAAGTGTAAGCGGGTCGGATAACGCTACAACCAGGCTAGATTTGGACAATGAACCCCAACCAGATGCCCTCCTACGGATTGAGATTGGTGGAACCTCGACCATCAGTGAAGATGGCTACATCGAAGGGGCACCGGAATTAGTCGCGGAAATTGCGGCCAGCAGTGCGGCAATTGACTTAGGCTCCAAGCGAAACGTCTACCGCCGCAATGGTGTGCAGGAATATTTGGTGTGGCAAACCTTTGAAAATCGCTTCAGTTGGTTCCGGTTACAAGCTGAGGAATTTATATTAATTGAACCCGATGCTGATGGGATGATTCGCAGTAGCGTGTTTCCAGGGTTGTGGCTGGCGGTGTCGGCATTACTGGAGGGAAACATGATGGAAGTGCTGAATGTGCTGCAAGCAGGGATTGGCGCTCCGAAACATCAGGCGTTTGTTCAGAAGTTGGCAGGGCGATCGTAAGCTGATATATTAAACTGTGATCGCGTCTGTAGCCCAAGCTACCTTATTCCTCGACAAAAACGCCCTTCTGTTTAACCCAGCTTTCGTTGCCTTGGTGGACTACTAGTGATGGTGCATTACGTAACATCAAAATTAAGAGCGATCGCTTGCTAAAACCAAGCTTTAACTTGCCCATAAAGTGTAGGATGGTTAGCTCTGCATATTTGTACTTAACGTTTTTCCAAGGAAATCTTTCAGGTTAACCTACTCTTGATTTTTTAACTGTGACTCAAGCTTATCTAAAGCTTGGTTTAGACATAATTGGGAGATTTGTGTCTTTGAGGTAAAGCTTAAGATGCTACCTTGAAAGTAGTATTCACATTTTCGGTTTGCCGAATAGTAGCTAAATGCTCTTTGTAAAAGCTATCTAATTCAGCGATAAATTTACCTTCTTCGATTTTAATTCCCAAAGCATCGCTTACAGCTAAGAAATCCACAAAAGAAGCATTTTGGTAATCTTTATCTTCAAAGGACTTAATCTGTTTCTCTGTGCGATCGCATAAAACTGCCAGTTCATATAAATTAATTTTGAAAGCGATTCTTGCTTTTATTAACACATCTGATAATTTATTCATACTATTAACTTTCAATGTTATTGGCTTACAGTAATCATGACAAACAAGGATTTCGTACTCATTAATTTCATTTAAAAGCGATTGTCTGAGCGCTTCGTTAGAGTCTTGTAATAATTGCCAGCCTTCGGGATCTTTTAATCGTTTCTCTTCATTTGCCTGTAGTTTACGGTTTGCCTGATCGAATTTTTCTACCCACTCTTTTGAGTATTCGTACTGCTTTTCATTCTTAATCATGGTTCCCACCTCAATAAATCAATAGCGATTATACCTTTACGATTTTGTTCCCTATCTCGTTGAAAAAAGTCTATTGACATTGTAGACTCATCTACAAGTTGGTCTGATGGATATATTTCACCTTTATACTTAGCTTTTTGTGTCTCTTTGTCATAAAAATTTAATATTGTCGGGGCATTTTGTCTCAGGTAATTTATATCAACATCATCTCTGTCCCAACACATGTCGAAATCTTCTGGTGCCAGTTTATGAGTCACAAAACTGCCGTTTATATATGCGCTTTGACAGCCAGCAGCTTTTAATTGTGCCATTACTACTTCCACACCCCGAATCATTTGTGCCCGTTTGGGTGTATATCCAAATCGCTCTTTAAACTCAGCCCAATCACAAAAATGTAACCCTGGTGGTAGGTTTCCGTTTTCATCAAAGTTAGGTATCATTAATTGTTAATTTTACCATCAAAATTTCTTCATAGCAAAGAAAGTCAATAATTATTCAATGTTATGGATGTAATGACAGTTCTATATGAAGGTGCAACTTTTCAGATGCACGAGACCATGCATTAGGGTGATCGCTATTAACAACAAAGCCGCAGAACCATAACCGTTCAGGGGGGTGATTGGTTGAACTACTGATAGCCCCAAGAAGCGAGAGAGGATTTGGCGGGTTGTAAACGCGTAGTAAGTCATAACTTGTGAAGGTAAAGAAGAGGGTAGGAGTAGACTAACCTGAAGAGGTGCGATCACATACAGGGGATTAGAAAATCATGACACTTGAACAATACACAATAGTCCAGCTTCTCACTAATCGTTACCAGGATAAGGGGGTTAAAGCTGAAGCTATAGGAGTCATCCTTGATGTATATGGTAATGAGGCGGTGCGTAGTTGAATTTTCTCGTGAAGACGGTACAACCATTGCTTGGTTTTCAGTTCAGCAAAATGAGGTTAAACCCTACACTGAGTCAGATGTACTCAAAGCCATGGATTATTCTTTGCTTCTATTAACAGATAAGCCCCTCTAGCACGAAGGGCATTTATATGTTGAGTTAGAAAATGGTGGTCTATCTGGATTGCCAGTTTTTAATTTTCTCTCAGGATTTTTGGTAATACTGCATCAATTTGTTCTGGCGGTATTTTTACGCGACCGGGTGCGATCGCTAACATATCCATGTATTTATGGAAAGCTTCGGTGTCATTAGGGTTACGCCGAACATATGCCAGTAATTCAGCCCGTGTCATGCCTTCAAAATTTGATTCCGTCATAAATCATTCCTCCATCAATGTCAATCTCAATTTCTATTGTCTCTCCAACCAGAATGAATATGCGTTTTGTTCGTTCATCTAATCGAGTCACATTCATTGGTTTTAGCAAATTACTTGCCATAACGCATACTCGATACAGCGTTTTTAGTTGTTCTATTGTTGGTTGCATTTCAAGCAGTCCTCAATCATAACTCAATCCCTCTATCAAAATCTTCTGGTTCATCAACATCAATCACAGTTGTTTCTACGAGTTGTTTTTGTTCATTTTGGTGTACTTGACTTACTGATTCTACAGTGGTCACTACTGGTTGTTTACCGTCTAGATACCTGAGATAAAATGCAATAGAATCTTCTACGAACTTCGCTATTGGGATATCTAACGCAATACGGTTCAGTTAAGGCTATGCAGTAGTTAAAACAATAAACACAGGAGGATTCCTTTTTGTCCCAGTATCTCTGTGTTTAACTTTTTCCCTTGCGAAATTTTGATACAGGCTTTTTCACAACCCTTGGGTTGCATCTATGAACCCTTTCAGGTAAAATTTGGTCTAAAATCTCTACAGTCAACCATCTCAAAAAAAGGGAAGTTCAAGTGGAAAGCAAACGTTGGAATTTAGGGAGGGCACGGCGAATAACTCGTAATGTTCCCGTGAAACTTAGACGCAAGGGTGCAACGTCTGCACTGGTTGTTGGTCGATCAATACCCTCTACGCGCTTATGATGCCGATGCATTGAGGATTTCTAACTCGTTGCATATCCACAGCTAAGAAAGTCATACCAAACCCACCTTGTCCTATCTGTTTGATAATTTGGTAGCGTCCACCTAGCATTTGACCCAGCATTTAAGTCACCTTGATAGCATATTTGAAAAATCTACAGCTTTCCCACATTAGAGCAAACAAGCATGAGTCTGCAACTGTCTATACCTGATTCTATCCTTGAGGCGAGGCGTTTACCATCTAAGCGAGTAGAACAGAAACTATTGCTACAATGGAAGAATGCTTGCAATCCAATGCTTTACTGATATATTTAGGTTAATTTGAGGATAAACGATGAAGCTTTCTTATGGACTGCCATTAGTGTTACTTGGTACGGCACTAATGATAGGACAGCATCGAGTCGCATCAGCACAAACACTAGCAGATGTCAACGCTATTGCCAAAAAAAATACAGTTCGCGTTGATGGGGGCAATACTGGAGCTGGAGTCATTATTAACCGTCCAGGAAACACTTATACTGTGCTTACTAATCAGCAGGTGGTGCGACTAACGGGAAATTATACCATCCAAACTTTTGATGGTCGGCGCTATAAGTTTAATCAGAGCATGGTCAAATCTTCAGGTGTGGATTTAGCTGTATTGCAACTTTTAGATGTGCAAGGTTGCTTGGGAGGAATTAATCGACGACTCCAAACCAATCCTGAAACAAACATCACAGATGATTTTGACATTCCTATTAATACTTATAAGATACTGACATCAGCAGCTGTAACTGTTCCAACACAAACTATAGCACAACCTGCTCAACCCCCACAGCCAAGAATACAGCTACTGCAACCTACATCATCACAAGTAGTTTCAGATCCTAAGAAATTAATAGACGAAGTTTGGCAAATTGTTGCACGTCAATATGTAGACGGGACTTTCAATAAACTAGATTGGCCAGCTGTTCGTCGTGAGTATCTAAGCAAGTCCTACAGCAGTAACCAAGAAGCTTATAAGTCTATCCGAGAAATGCTCAAGAAGCTCGATGATCCTTATACTCGGTTTATGAATCCAGAGGAATTCAAAAGTCTACGAATTGATACCTCTGGTCAACTGACAGGTATTGGAATTACAATCGGTCAAGATGAAAAGACGAAAAAGCTGATTGTAATTGCACCGATTGAGGATACACCTGCATTCAAAGCTGGTTTGTTGGCGAAGGATATTATCACCAAAATTGACGGGAAAAGCACAGAAGGGATGGATACTAACGTGGCAGTATCCTTAATTCGAGGTAAAGCGGGAACTTTAGTCAACCTGACAATTGACAGAAACGGTCAACAAAAAGAATTTAACATCACACGGGCGAAGATAGAAATTCATCCGTTGAAGTATTCTGAACAAAAAACTCCCATAGGCAATGTAGGCTACATTCGCTTGAACCAGTTTAGTGCCAATGCGGGTAAGGAAATGCAAAACGCCATCACAAATTTAGAAAGCAAACAAGTGGCTGGATATATCTTGGATTTGCGTAATAATCCAGGGGGTTTACTATTCGCCAGCATAGAAATTGCCAAGATGTGGCTGGATAAAGGCACAATCGTCTCTATTCGGGAACGACTTGGAAAAGGCGATCGCGAAGTAGCTTCTGGACATCCTTTGACAAATAAACCGTTAGTCATACTGGTGGATAAAGGTTCAGCAAGTGCTAGTGAAATTCTCTCCGGAGCCTTGCAGGATAACAAGCGTGCTGAATTGGTAGGGACTCGCACCTTTGGAAAAGGACTGGTACAATCGGTGCGTTCCTTAGGAGATGGTTCGGGATTGGCAGTTACAATTGCTAAGTATTATACACCTCTCAATCATGATATTAATAAGCGTGGCATTGAACCAGATGTCAAAGTAGAATTGACAGATGCTCAGCGTCAAAACCTGTGGCTCCACGAGCGCGATAAAATTGGTACCATACAAGATCCTCAGTTTGCTAAAGCTGTGGAAGTGTTAAGCAGAAAAATTAGCAACCGATGACGCGTAAGTGGTTATAGCGTAGAACATTTGAGGATGGATAAAAATCAACTATACTAGTAACTTTTATGACTCAAACACTACCATTACAAAAGCTATATACCTTCGACGAATTTATCGAATGGTATCCGGAAAACTCAGAAGTACAATCAAGAAACTATCGGTAGTGAAACACCTTTGATAAAAAGTTTGTGAAAAGATCTCAGGAGTTAACGACATGTGAAGTCAAAAAACCTTGAGATTACTTGCGTTATTAATCGAGGCGATCACGCATACTCTGCACTGCGAACGATGCTGCATATTTGTACTTAACGTTTTTTCAAGGAAATCGTTCAGTTTTAATGATATATCTTTAAGTACCATCCGAAATGCTGCAACTATAGTTTGTAGCTAGGTGTGTTTTGACAAAACTTCTAAGATGTACCTTCTGGTAAAAGTTGCAGTATATTTATGAGACTAGGATTATTTGGTAACGTGTTGACAAGGGTGATGAGAGTTTTCAGTATAACAACGCTGACTGCGTTGACTACAACAACAATCATCAATCAGCCTAGCTATGCAAATGGCAATAAGTTCTTCTGCACTAAAAGCAACGGTGTACCAGTGACTATGGTAAGTACCTCGCGAGGAAATGAACCATTCATTCGCTGGGTAGTTAAAGATTTTAGTCCTTCAGGTTTTACACCGCAGAGACGCTGTGAAGTCGTTTCTGGGAGATTGCAACGCTATTATGATAATGGTACACTGTACATCACTAGTAGAAACAATCTCAATGGTTATCCCGTGCTGTGCGTTGCCGATCGCCAAGGTGGTTCTTGCCCAGACGAAAACCTGCTAGTCACCCTCAAACCAGGAACTGATACCGGGCGTGTGCTCAAACAAATACTAGATTTCCGTCGTGGTGCTGACGTGAAACCTGTAGAACTCAGTGGTAGTCAGTACGTAACCTATTACGATGGTGATTTATACCTTGATGTTAAGAAACTTGTAGACATTGACAGTGCAGTAGGTAGAACGCCTACTACAACAAGCAACAATCGCAAAGTCGCACCTGAGCCTCGCTTTTAATTCTTAGTCGTGGAGTCAACAAAAGATGAGGTGGAGGTGGTTACGGCAAGGAATCGGGAATACACTGCTTGTGGTTGCTTGTGTTGGTGGAATTGCGATCGCCCTACCAAGACAGCAACCAATTTCTGTAACTTGTCAGAATGCGGGTTGCAACCTTCCGATTCCAAAAGCGAAAACGACACAACAGCTGCAAGAAATGTCTCTTGCAATTACGGTGAAAGTTTTGTCAAAAGAGTTACTGGGGACAGGAACTTTGCTGAAAAGGGAAGGGCAGATATATACTGTGATTACCAATGCTCACGTACTTAGAGCCGACGCTCCCCCATATCAAATTCAAACGCCAGATGGGCGTATTTACCCAGTTGTGGTTGCCAAGGCAGTTCAATTTCAAGGTAATGATTTAGCTTTATTGCAGTTTCGGAGCAATGAGGCAGTTTATGCAGTTGCAACTGTAGGAGATTCATCCAGCTTGAAAGTAGGGGAGAAGGTGTTTGTTGGCGGATTTACAAACAACCGAACACAGAAAAACCTCACCCCCAACCCTTCTGGGCTTGCAGAGAAGGGTGTTTTCGAGAAATTTGTTTTTACAGAGGGTGAGGTTTCGTTAGTGCTGAACAAGGCTTTAGAAGGCGGCTACCAAATTGGGTATACCAATGACATTCGCAAAGGTATGAGTGGCGCACCGTTACTGAATCATCTTGGTGAGGTTGTAGGTATCAATGGGTTGCATAAAGATCCAGTGTGGGATGCTCCCGAATTGTACTTGGATGGCTCCCAGCCTAATAAACCTTTGCAAGATCTCATTACTCACTCTAGCTTGGCAGTGCCAATAAAAACAGTAGTGCAACTGGCTCCAAAATTTGTCACCCCAACGCCTGATCAAGGTGTAAATACGGTAAAGTTGGATTCTGTCTGAAAATTGTCTGATGCGACTTTATTCGGTTTCGGGCTTGAAAAGCTAATTAGAGAACAGATATGGAAGTTCAAGGTGATGTGCATTAATGGTTTCCTTGAGTTTGATGCCACCAAGCTCGTAATGATTGCACCGCCTCAATTTCGTCTTCTTTGGCTTGTTCTAAAAAGGTATACAGCCGCTCTTTGTGTACCTGAGGAAATATGGGGCTGACTTCCACTTCCACATAAACTCCTTTCTGAAGCTGATAAATTCTCCATACCTTACCATTGAAGCGCCAAAATTCTGGGACTCCAAGGCTGGAATAGAATTTATTTTTAGCAATATCCGTGTGGGTGATATCAATCTCAACTACCAAATCCGGAGGTGGATCTTGACTAAAATTCACATTCCGACCTTTCACCAAAGGTTGATTTTGAATGTAATAAGCATTATCGGGTTCTGCAGCTTTCTTGAGCCGAGGGTAGTTCATTGTGGTTGAACCCATCGTCTTCAGTCGCAGCCCCATCAGTTCAACCAGCGTCAAGATGAAGCGTTCAATCAAACGACCGAAAAACTCGTGATCTTCTAAAGGCACCGTAATCTCTAACACTCCATCGTCGTAGGTTAACCGAGAACTACGGGATTGAGGCAGTGCATCCAGAATTTGGTGATACGCTTCCCACGATAAACCAGGAAGCACTACCCTTTGCTCTCCGATAGGCAGCATAGTTTTTTGAATTAAATTTTTCTGAGTGGGTTTAGACATAAGTATTTAGTTAAACTGAAATTAAAATCGCTAGTCCAACAAGATCCCCGACTTCGTAAGAGTTGTCGGGGATCTGTGTTTTTTGGTAAGGCTTAGGATGCTACCTTGAAAGTAGTATTCACATTTTCGGTTTGCCGAATAGTAGCTAAATGCTCTTTGTAAAAATCATCTAATTCAGCGACAAATTTACCTTCTTGGAGCTTAATTCCCAAAGCATCGCTGACAGCTAAGAAATCCACAAAAGAAGCATTTTGGTAATCTTTCTCTTCAAAGGAACTAATTTTTTCCTCTGGACGATCGCATAAAATTGACAGTTCATATAAATTTATTTTGAAAGCGATTCTTGCTTTTATTAACACGTCTGATAATTTATTCATACTATTAACTGTCAATATTATTGGCTTATCTAAGTCATGAGCAACAAGGATTTCGTACTCAGTAATTTCATTTAAGAGCGATTGTCTGAGCGCTTCGTTCGAGTCTTGTAATAATTGCCATCCGTCGGGATCTTTTAATCTTTTCTCTTCATTTTCTTGGAGTTTACGGTTTGCCTCCTTAAACTTTTCTGCCCATTTTTTTGAGTATTCGTACTGCTTTTCATTCTTAATCATGGTTCCCACCTCAATAAATCAATAGCGATTATACCTTTACGATTTTGTTCCCGATCTCGCTGAAAAAACTCTATTGACATTGTAGACTCATCTACAGGTTGGTCTGATGGATATATTTCACCTTTATACTTAGCTTTTTGTGTCGCTTTGTCATAAAAATCTAATATTATGGGTGCATTTTTTCTCAAGTAATTTATATCGACATCATCTCTGTCCCAACACATGTCGAAATCTTCTGGATCGAGTTTATTAGTAACAAAACTGCCGTTTATGTATGCGCTCCTACAGCCAGCAGCTTTTAATTGTGCCATTGCTACTTCCAAACCCCGAATCATTTGTGCCCGTTTGGGTGTATATCCAAATCGCTCTTTAAACTCAGCCCAATCGCAAAAATGTAACCCTGGTGGTAGGTTTCCGTTTTCATCAAAGTTAGGTACCACTATAGTCTATAAAGTGTGATTACGAATTGAGTTTATTTTAAAATTATTTATATTTATGAATTTTTCATCCCGGTTTAATGTAGCTTTTGGTCTGATGGGTACAGTAGTTATCCCACTGGTATAAGTTCAAGTGGCGATCGCCTGAATGCTGGTTTATGTGTCACTAATAATACCGAGAAAATTCGCAAAGGTATGAGTGGCGCACCGTTACTGAATCATCTTGGTGAGGTTGTGGGTATCAATGGGTTGCATAAAGATCCAGTGTGGGATGCTCCCGAATTGTACTTGGATGGCTCCCAGCCTAATAAACCTTTGCAAGATCTCATTACTCACTCTAGCTTGGCAGTGCCAATAAAAACAGTAGTGCAACTGGCTCCAAAATTTGTCACCCCAACGCCTGATCAAGGTGTAAATACGGTAAATTTGGATTCTGTATGAAAATTGTCTGATGCGACTTTATTCGGTTTCGGGCAACAAAAGCTAATTAGAGAATATATGATGAAGCTTTCTTATGGAATTCCAATAGTATTGCTTAGTGCGGCAGTGGTGATAGTACAGCCTCAAATCGCAAAAGCACTATCAAAAGAAGAAGTCAACGCCATTGCTAAACAAATTACAGTTCG
>CALMVQ010000377.1 GCA_937873135.1 uncultured Scytonema sp.
TGCAAGTGGTGTATCGACAGGTGCCGATAAGTGTTGAAACCATAGACTTACGGGAATTCTCGAAACTAGAGCAGCAGGCGCAATTAGAGAGTTTTCTTTCTGTTGAGCGACAACAGGGTTTGCAATTGTCACAAGCCCCAGTGATGCGCCTACATTTGCTGCTGTTAGATGACGATACTTATCAGTTTGTTTGGTGTCATCATCATATATTACTTGATGGCTGGTCCTTCCCCATAGTATTTCAAGAGTTGTTAGCGTTTTATCAAGCAATTTCTCAGGGTCAAACAACAGCGTTACCACCAACCATCAGCTACCGCAACTATATTGCTTGGTTACAGCAACAAGATCTAGATCTAGCTAAACAATTTTGGCGACAAAAACTCCAAGGTTTTAGCGCCCCCACTCCCTGGAGTGTGGATAAACCATTGTCGAATTGGGAACAGCCTTCGGGCTATAGTGAACAACAGATCCACTTCACGGTGAGTGCAACAGAGAAAGCCGTGTCGTTTGTCAAACAGCATCAATTGACGATGAATAATCTGGTGCAGGTCACCTGGGCATTGCTCCTGTCTCGCTACAGCAGTGAAAATGATGTGGTTTTTGGTGTCACTGTCTCCGGTCGTCCGCCTGCTCTTGTTGGTGTAGAGTCCATGGTGGGTTTATTGATCAATACTGTGCCAGTGCGAGTGCTTATCTCACCAGAAACGGGATTACTAGGTTTGTTGAAGGATTTACAAACGCAACAGGTAGAATCCGAGCAATTTTTCTACACTTCATTGGTAGAGATTCAGGGTCTAAGTGATGTTGCCAGAGGTACGTCTTTGTTTGAGAGCATTGTCGTCTTTGAGAATTATCCGGTGGATACTACTGCTATTGAAGAAAATAACAGTTTTTCTATCTCGAATTTTCGGGGAATTGAACAAACAAATTATCCTCTGACAGTTGTCGCTGTCCCTGGTGAGCAATTGTTGCTAAAGGTGAGCTATGATAAGAGTCGATTTGAGCATGGGGCGATTAGTCGGATGCTCGGGCATTTTGTCACCATGCTATCCGCAATTGTGGCCAATCCTTTTCAACGAATTAACCAATTGCCGTTGTTAACAGCATCTGAGCAACAGCAGTTATTAGTTGAGTGGAATGATACTCAAGTAGACTATCTCAAGGATAAGTGTATTCATCATTTATTTGAAGAGCAGGTTCAGCGTACCCCGGATGCTGTCGCAGTTGTGTTTGACAATCAACAACTTACCTACACAGAGTTGAATAATCGTGCTAACCAATTGGCGTACTACTTGCAAAAGCTAGGAGTCGAACCAGAGGTATTGGTGGGAATTTGTGTGGAACGTTCCTTGTCCATGGTAGTCGGACTGTTGGGAATTCTTAAGGCAGGTGGGGCTTATGTACCACTAGACCCAGAATATCCCCAAGAGCGTCTTAAGTTCATCTTAGAAGATGCTCAACCAAGAGTACTGCTAACCCAACAGCATTTAGTGGAAAAATTACCACTGCAGACTGCACAACTTGTTTGCTTAGATACTGATGCTCCGATGATTTCTCAGTCTCCTCAGGACAATCCCAACCCTAGTGTACAAGCTAGTAACCTGGCTTATATGATTTACACCAGCGGTTCTACAGGAACACCCAAGGGAGTACTGATTGCCTTAGAGGGATTGTTAAATTTAGTGAAATGGCATCAGCAGACTTTTCAAATCACATCAGGTGACAAAGCCACACAGTTGGCAGGAACAGGGTTTGACGCAGCGGTGTGGGAAATATGGCCTTACCTGACAATAGGAGCAAGTCTGTACTTAGTCAAATCAGAGCTGGTCACCGAGCCTGTAAATCTGCGAGACTGGTTGATCTTACACAAAATTACGATAAGTTTTGTGCCAACACCAGTGGCACAGGAGTTATTGTCTTTGGAATGGACAAAAGAAAGTGTAGCTTTACGTTACATGCTGATTGGCGGAGATCAGCTGGCGTCTTATCCATCAGCATCATTGCCCTTCCAAGTCGTGAATAATTATGGTCCTACGGAAAATACTGTGGTGACAACGTCAGGACCAGTAGCTGCTAAACAGGAGCAAATATTACCAACCATTGGGCGACCAATTTCTAACATACAAGTATATATACTAGACAAATATCTGCAACTAGTACCGATTGGTGTGCCAGGAGAATTGCACATTGGTGGTGCTGGGTTAGCGCGAGGCTACCTTAACCAAGAAGAGTTAACAGCAGAAAAATTCATAGACAACCCGTTTGAAAATTTAGAATCCACCCAGGAAAATACAAGATTATATAAAACAGGTGACAAGGCACGGTATTTACCCACAGGAAACATAGAATACTTGGGACGCATCGACAATCAGGTAAAAATCCGGGGCTTCCGCATAGAGTTAGGAGAAATAGAAGCAGTACTGAGTCAACATGAATTGGTGCAAGCATGTGTGGTGATTGTAAGGGAAGACACTCCTGGTAAGAAACGCCTAGTGGCATACATAGTATGGCAGCCAGAGGTAAAAACGACAGTAACTGAATTGCTTGGCTTCCTCAGGGAAAAACTACCAGAGTATATGGTGCCAAATGCTTTTGTGTTTTTAGAGTCTCTACCGTTGACTCCCAACGGCAAAGTAGACCGTCGCGCTTTATCCACACTAGATATACACAGCAGCGAACGCCAAGACAAATACGTCGCCCCACGCACCCCCACAGAAGAAATGCTAGCCCAGATATGGGTACAAGTGCTGAAAGTAGAGTTTGTAGGCAGACATGATAGCTTCTTTAGTTTAGGGGGACATTCGCTACTTGCTACGCAACTGGTTTCACGCATCCGCACTCTTTTCAAAGTGGAACTGCCCTTGCGTAGCCTATTTGCCACAGCAACAGTAGCCAAATTGGCGCAAGCAATACAGCAACTACAGCTTGAAAACCAAGAACTAACGTCCCCACCCATATTACCAAGGGCAGAAAATGCAGAGCTACCACTGTCATTTGCCCAAAGTAGGTTATGGTTCTTGGATCAGTTGGAGCCGTTGAGTGGTGCATACAATATACCCATGACATTGCGCCTATTAGGAAATCTTAATCGGGGTGCTCTAAAACAAAGCTTAATAGAAATCAGGAATCGCCACGAAGCGTTACGCACCAATTTCATCACTGTTGATGGAATTGGTGCTCAAATCATTCACACAGCAACAAATTGGACAGTATCAGTGGTTGACTTGCAGCATCTATCGACAACAGAACAACAAATAGCTGCCAAGCAATTAGCGCAACAAATAGCGATAGAATTATTTGACCTGTCAGGTGAGGCCCTACTGAGAGCAACATTAGTGGTGCTGTCGGAAACAGAACACGTACTAAATGTCTGTATGCACCATATTGTCTCGGATGGCTGGTCAATGGGTGTATTTGTTGCCGAACTAGCAGCACTGTACAATGCTTATGCTCAAGATCAACCCTCACCGTTAGAACCACTGCCAATACAGTACGCAGATTTTGCCATTTGGCAAAGACAATGGTTGCTTGGGGAGGTACTCAAAAACCAATTGAGTTACTGGGAAAAACAACTGGCAGGTGTACCCACATTCTTGCCATTACCCACAGACAGACCAAGAAAAGCTGTGCAAACGTTTGCCGGGGGATATCTTGAGTTTAAACTATCAGTAGAACTGACACAAAAACTGACAAAACTGTCTCAAGAGCAAGGTTGTACTCTGTTCATGACGCTGTTGGCCGCCTTCAAGACGTTACTATACCGCTATAGTGGACAAACAGATATTCTAGTGGGGTCGCCCATAGCAAACCGCAACAAAAGTGAAATAGAAGGGTTAATCGGCTTTTTTGTCAACACATTAGTTTTACGCACAGACCTCTCGGGTAATCCCAGTTTTAACGAATTACTCTTGCGTTTACGGTCGATGGCATTGTCGGCGTATGCCCATCAAGATTTACCGTTTGAAATGCTAGTGGAAGCATTGCAGCCAGAACGAAACCTGAGTCATACACCATTGTTCCAGGTAATGTTTGTCCTCCAGAATGCGCCCATGTCTGAAGTAGAGTTGACTGGGTTAAGTATCAGTGCATTGCCAATAGAAATTGCCACGGCAAAGTTTGATCTGACCTTAACAATGGAGAATACCGACACTGGACTCTTTGGAGGATGGGAGTACAACACTGACTTGTTTGACAAGAGTAGCATTGAGCGGATGACTCTTCATTTTCTGACCTTGTTGTCAGCAATTGTGACCAATCCCCAAAAGCAAATTTCCGCTCTTCCGTTGTTAACAGCATCTGAGCAACAGCAGTTATTAGTTGAGTGGAATGATACTTTTAAAGACTATGCCAGGGATAAGTGTATTCATCAGTTATTTGAAGAGCAAGTAGCGTTATCCCCAGATGCTGTGGCAGTTGTTTTTGAAGACCAACAACTAACCTATGAGCAATTGAACTGTCGTGCTAACCAGTTAGCCCATTATTTACAATCTTTGGGAGTGTCCGCCGATGTATTGGTGGGGATATGTGTGGAGCGCTCAATAAACATGGTTGTGGGACTGTTGGGGATTCTCAAGGCGGGTGGCACTTATGTGCCGCTTGACTCAGATCATCCCCAAGAGCGTTTGCGCCTGATACTTGAAGATGCTCAAGTCAGGTTGCTGCTGACCCAACAGCATCTAGTAGAGAAATTACCACTGCATCAGGCACAACTTGTTTGTTTAGATACTAGCTTTGGGTTGATTTGTTCGTCGAATCAGAAAAATCCCACCACCCTTCGGGTTCGGCAGTTTCAACTCGACGGAAACCGCCAAGACTTGAACTGCCTCACTGGTGTGCATTCCAGTAACTTGGCTTATGTGATTTATACTTCGGGTTCCACAGGGAAACCCAAAGGTGTGCAAATTTCACATGACGCTGTGAGCAATTTCCTTTCTGCCATGCAGCAGCGACCAGGAATTACAAAACAAGATATACTCCTTGGGGTGACTACTATTGCCTTTGATATTGCTGCCTTAGAAATTTTTCTGCCAATAAGTGTAGGTGCATGTTTGGTTATAGCCCGTCGTGAGGTGACCTTTGATGGAAGACAGTTATTAAACCTGTTAGTTCAGTCTCAGGCAACAATCATGCAAGCAACTCCAGCTACCTGGAGATTACTTTTAGAAGCCAACTACCAGTTTAGCCATCTAAAAATACTCTGCGGGGGTGAAGCTTTACCTTGCGATCTAGCCAATCAATTGCGTGAGCGAAGCGCATCTTTGTGGAACCTTTATGGACCAACAGAGACTACTATTTGGTCATGCGTATATCAAGTCGAATCTGGGGACCGCTTGATTCCCATCGGTCGTGCCATTGCCAATACTCAGGTTTATATCTTAGATCAAAACTTACAACCAGTACCTGTGGGTGTACCAGGAGAACTGTACATCGGTGGTGCGGGATTAGCAAGAGGCTACTTCAACCGTCCGGAGTTAACATCTGAAAAATTTATCCCCAACCCCTTCCGAGGAAGCAAGGGTGCAGAGGAGCAGGGGAGCCAGCGCCGTGGTGAAGCAGCGCTGCGGAGGGTTTCCCTCCCGCAGGCGACTGCTGAAAGGGTTTCCCGACTTGAGGCGAGGAGCGTGGGCAGAGGGGAAGAACGTCTCTATAAAACAGGGGATCTGGCACGTTATTTGCCTTCAGGGAATATTGAGTACCTGGGGCGCATCGACAATCAGGTGAAAATCCGTGGCTTCCGCATCGAATTGGGAGAAATCGAGGCAGTACTAAGCCAACATGAGGATGTACAAGCATCTGTCGTCATCACAGGCGAAGATACTCCAGGGGATCAGCGCCTAGTCGCCTACATCGTACCGCAGCGAGAACAGACACCTACAGTCAGAGTTCTGCGTCAATTTTTGAAAGCCAAGCTGCCAGACTACATGGTTCCAAGTGCAATAGTCCTCTTGGAGTTTCTACCACTGACGAACAACGGCAAAGTAGACCGTCGCGCCTTAAAAGCAGCTTTTAACCTCAGTGGTTCGGACACATTTGTTTCTCCCCGGAACACTATAGAACTGCAACTAGTCCAAATCTGGTCAAAAATTCTCAAGGTTGACAATATGGGGGTAAAAGATAACTTTTTTGACCTCGGGGGTCATTCCCTTTTAGCTCCTTACTTAATGGCTCAGATTAAACAGCAGTTTGGTAAGGATATCCCCTTAGCTATCCTCTTCCAACATCCAACAATTGAAGAATTAGCATCTATAATACAAAAACATTCGGATGCGTCTGGTTGGTCTCCCTTGGTGGCAATTCAGCCAATCGGTTCCAATCCACCTTTGTTCTGTATTCCTGGCGCTGGTGGTTTTCCGTTCTACTTGTATAATTTATCCCGTTGTCTCGGTTCTGACCAACCGTTTTACAGCTTCCAAGCCCAAGGTCGGGATGGAGAATTAGTGGGCATCAGCAAAGTTGAGGATATAGCCGCCCACTACATTCAAGCAATGCAAGCTGTGCAGCCCCAAGGTCCGTATTTTTTGGGCGGACATTCTTTTGGCGGTAAAGTTGTGTTTGAAATGGCACAGCAGTTACTGCATCAGGGACAGGTAGTGGCTTTAGTTGCAATTTTTGATACCACAGCACCCATTACCTACGAAAAACTACCAGAATTGCCTAAATGGGATGATGCTGCATGGCTGATTAGCATTGCCAAAAGTCTACAAATTGCGTTTGCAAAGGATTTAGAGATGGATGCACAACCCCTCCGCTCTTTAGCTCTAAACGAGCAACTTAAATATGTCTTGGAGTACTTTCACTTACTTGACATTCTGCCTCCCGATACCGATACCACATATTTGAAGCATTTGTTACAAGCTTACAAGATTAATAGTGCCACTGAGTATGTACCACAACAGGTCAATCCCATCCCAATTACTCTGTTTCGTGCCACCGACTCTATTTCAGAAGAGCCGATAGTGTTACCATCTGAGCTTTTACAGGATGTGTCCTGGGGGTGGAGCAGGTTTTCAAAAGAACCAGTGGATATCCAGTTTGTCCCAGGTAACCATGTTAGTATGATGACTCAACCCCACGTTCAGGTTTTAGCCGAACGGTTGAATGCTTGCATCAAGCAACGAACAATGTTGAACGTCGTAGATTAGCTTTGGCACAAGCAACCCATCCACACGAACAGTAGGAGTATTTTAAATGGAGGTAGGTCAAAAAGCAAAAGACATCAAGCAAAAACAACAAGAAATTGAACACTCACTGCACCGCTACATTTTTCAAGCGCCAAAAACGGACAACCGTCTTCGCACTCGCTCGCGCGCTCTTGTAAGCTTCCCCCGGCAGACGAGCGCGTTTTGAGGCGGTTGATCTTTTTTGTTGTTGAGAATATCGCAAAGCTCGCCGGACAGAATCCTCTGTCCGGCAGACTTTGCGTCAATAACCGCGCAAAGCTCGCGGGACAGAATCTTCTGCCCCGCAGACTTTGCCTCAAAATGCTCGCCTGTTCGTCGAATGAGCGCTCTTGATTTTGTCGTTAGCGATCTTCGTAGCGGTAGCGATCTTCGTAGCGTTAGCGACGGAGGAGCGTCGGCACGAGCGTCAGCGGTAGCGAGTCCTCGAGCGCTACTGTTGTCTGTTTTTGCAACTGTGTTCATCCCAACCTACTGACCCTCTCAGTAAAAACTGAGCAGGCTCTGTCAGATCTGGCGGGTCGTTACCAAGTATTTTTAGGCGAAGAGCCGACAGAATCATTAGCAAATATTTGTTTTTCTGCTAACACAAGGTGATCGCAGGAGCGAAAATTGTGTTTTCAAACCATATTTTGGGTTTCATTTTAAGCACTATTGCTTATTGACAAATTATTCATGACCTTAACTTATCACTGATGACCATAGTCTGATCTGGCGGGAGAGGTTGCCCAGCTAATTTGTGAATTGATTGCATGGCGTTTCTGTGTGCAAAATTTTTTTACTGAGCAAATCAAGACAATTTATTATATGATTAATAATGTTTTAATTCAAATTCAAACATTGAAAGTAACTACTGTACATTCGCTGATTTTTAGAGTTGAAGAAGAATTAATGCCTTAGGGTAAAGGCATAGGACGAGCAGTAAAACTAGCAAGATTTCTCGGGAGTCTGTAAGACATCTTATGCAGAATGAGCGCATATAGTAGTCAGAGAATAGGTAAAAATTTACTTTCTCCTTTCTATATGAAATTATTGTAATCGTGTGGTGTCGGTTCTTTCTGTCACAAAAGAAAATCAAAAATAAACAATGAGGAAAATTCATGAATATGCGTGTAGAAAATAAATTGGCTCCAACTTCAGTAAATAAAATCGAACGTATTCATAAACCTACACCAGAGGAGTTTAAACACACAACCCGCTCTTATAGACAACCAGTTATCATTACTGGAAAAATAGCTGATTGGAAAGCATTTGTATTATGGTCCATGGATTATTTGAATAATGTTATAGGTAAGAAAGAAGTTGATGTCAACGTTTCTAAAAATAAAATATTTACCTTTGATACAGAAAATGAGGTTATTTTGCCTCAAACAAAAATCCAGTTTACTGACTTCACAAAATGGATTCTTGAAGAAAAAAAAGCTGACGAATACTATTATCTTCGACAAACTCCAATGAAAATCACCTTTCCAGAACTGCTTCCAGATATTGAAATTCCAAGTTACATTGCTAAAAAGTTATTAATGGTAACAAATCTCTGGATAGGAACTGGTGGTAATATCTCGCCATTACATTATGATGCAGCAAAAAATTTTTTATGTCAGGTGCGTGGGCGAAAGCGGATTTTGCTGTTTGATCCAAAACAAACTTCTTTTCTATATCCTTTTGCTATGAATTCACAAATGCCACACGTGAGTCAATTAAATATTGATAAACCTAACATTGAAAAATTCCCAAAATTTCCCAAAGCAAAATATATAGAGTGTATACTGGAACCGGGTGAAATGCTTTTTATTCCCACCTTTTGGTGGCATCAAGTTTACTCTCTTGAGCAGCTAAATATTGCTGTTAATTTCTGGTGGAAGCCAAATTTTCAAGACTGTTTTAGAGCACCAGGTAGACGATTTTTGCTACAAAGACCTCATATATTTTTGCTATTTCTAATAAACACACTGTTCAAGGATTGGAGTGTAGGAACATGAATTTAATAACCTGTAATTCTAGGTCTTGCTGTAGCTGCACTGTGTAGTTCCACTAAAGATTGTGAGTAACTACAAAAATAGAATTACAAAGGATCATAATTTGTCGTTTGGTTTATTTTGCATGAGTCAAAGCGATACCTTACGGCAAGTCGCAGGATATCTATGCCTAAAACTTGTCGATAAGCAAATGTTAATACGATTAATTTGCTTATAATTGAGATGAAAATCTTCTTATTGACAAAATGCGATTGCCCTGAATGATCACAGGTTGAAATCTCAAAAACCGTTGAAATAGTCGAGTAATAATTTTGATGCCTAAGTGTACTTTGCTCAAAAGACTATTATACTGTGAACAGCTAAGTTATGAATTTTTTTCAGAAAGGCTGTAAGTGTTTTGTGAGCAAGTTTTTGGATATTGTTGAAAAGCAAATATTCAAGCCTGTTTTAGTATAAAAAAATATACTTAGCCACTTTTGATGATTAAATAGGCAAAACCCCTATTCTTCCTTTTACAGTATCGGTTATTGTTCTCACAAAAAAAATCAAAAATAAACAATAAGGAAAATTCATGAATATGCGTGTAGAAAATAAATTGGCTCCAACTTCCTTAAATAAAATTGAACGTATTCATAAACCTACACGAGAGGAGTTTAAACACGCAACTCGCTCTTATAGACAACCAATTATCATTACTGGAGAAATAGCTGATTGGAAAGCATTTGCTTTATGGTCAATGGATTATTTGAATAATGTTATAGGTAAAAAAGAAGTTGATGTTAATGTTTCTCAAAATAAAATATTCAGCTTTGACCCAGAAAATGAGTTTATTTTGCCTTACAAAAAAATCCAGTTTACTGATTTAACAAAATGGATTCTTGAAGAAAAAAAAGTTGAGGAATACTATTATCTTCAACAAAGTTCACTGAAAATCACCTTTCCAGAACTACTTCCAGATATTGAAATTCCAAATTACATTGATAAAAAGTTATTGATTATAACAAATCTCTGGATAGGAACTGGTGGTAATATCTCGCCATTACATTGGGATTTAGCACAAAATTTTTTATCTCAGGTGCGTGGTCGAAAGCGAATTTTGCTGTTTGCTCCAGAACAAACTTCTTTTCTATATCCTTTTTCTGTAAATTCAGAAATGCCACACGTAAGTCAGTTAAATATTGATAAGCCTAACATTGAAAAATTTCCTAAATTTCTCAAAGCAAAATATATAGAGTGTATACTGGAACCTGGTGAAATGCTTTTTATTCCCACCTTTTGGTGGCATCAAGTTTATTCTCTTGAGCAGCTAAATATTGCTGTTAATTTCTGGAGGAAGCCAAATTTTCAAGACTGTTTTAGAGCACCAGGTAGGCGATTTTTGCTACAAATACCTCATAAGTATTTAGTATTTCTACTAAATACATTTTTCAAGAATGGGAGTGTAAAAATGGAAATTTAATTATTTGCAATTTTATGTCTTACTGTGGCTTGACTGTGTATTCCACTAATGAGAAAAATTAGAGTTTTATTGAAAAATTATTAGTTTTTCAATTTTATTGACAAGCTGAGGTCAAGTTGCACAGATTTGGCTTAAAGTGTTGGGGACCGAATCCGTGGGGATGAATGATAACTTCTTCGAGCTAGAAGGACACTCACTACTGCTGGTACAGGCTCAAAGCAAATTGCAGGAGTTGTTACAAATGAGTGTGTCCATTGTGGATATGTTAAAATATCCCAGCATCAGCGCCTTAGCTAAGTACTTAAGTCAGGGACAAACAGAATCAGTGGCTGTGGTGCAAGGTCAAAAACGTGCCAAGGTTGGTGGGAGTTCTCGTAAAGAAATGGATAACACAGATATAGCGGTGATTGGGATGGGATGCCGATTTCCAGGAGCCAATAACTACCAAGAGTTTTGGCAGAATCTGGAACAGGGAATCAATAGCATTAGTGAAATTCCATCACAGCGATGGGAAGTTGAAAAATATTATTCTCCCAATCCTCAAGAGGGAAAAAGCATTAGTAAATGGGGTGGGTTTATTGAGGAGATAGAATCTTTCGATGCACATTTTTTCGGCATTTCTCCTCGGGAAGCACAAAGAATGGACCCTCAGCAGAGGCTGATGCTGGAGTTAACTTGGTCTTGTATCGAAGATGCTGGATATGCTCCATCTCAACTGTCGGGAAGTGCCGTTGGTGTTTTTATTGGAGTGTGCAACTATGACTACGATCTGTTACAAAATGGGAATCAACGGGAGACTGACGGACATACTGGGACCGGAACTTGGAATTGCATGATTCCCAATCGGATTTCTTACTTCTTCAATTTTCATGGTCCCAGTATTCCGGTAGACACAGCTTGTTCAAGTTCACTGGTAGCGCTTCATCAAGCGATTAATGCCCTTCATGAACAGGAATGTCAAACAGCACTCGTAGGTGGAGTGAGTATTTTCTGTACACCGACGAGATACATTCAAATGAGTCAACTAGGGATGTTGTCTCCAGTAGGACAGTGCAAAAGTTTTGACCAATCGGCTGATGGCTATGTCCGTGGAGAAGGAGCGGGAGTCATTTTCTTAAAACCTTTAGCAAAAGCCATTGAAGATCTTGACCAGATTTATGGAGTGATTAGAGGTAGTGCTGTCAATCATGGCGGAAGAGCAAGAACTCTGACATCTCCCAATGTATATGCTCAAGCACAAGTACTTTGCGCCGCCTATACAAAAGCGAATGTTGCCCCGAATACTATTTCCTACATTGAAGTCCATGGTACAGGTACGCCCTTGGGTGATCCAATAGAAATTAATAGTCTCAAACGAGCATTTAGACAATTACATCAACAGTATCATTTATTAAGTGTTGATCATCCCTATTGTGGTCTCGGAACAGTTAAGACCAATATTGGACATTTAGAAGCCGCAGCTGGAATTGCTGGGTTGATTAAATTACTCTTGGCTTTTAAAAATCAACTCTTGCCCAAGATTGTGAATTTTCAGCAGTTAAATCCCCGCATTGAGTTCAAAGGAAGTCCATTTTATCTTGTCTGCGAAACCCAACCTTGGCAGCAGTTAAAGACAGATTTAGGAGAAATCCCAAGACGGGCGGGTATCAGTTCGTTTGGGGTTGGAGGGGTTAATGCCCATGTGATTTTGGAAGAAGCACCAATCGGAATTCAAAATTCACCCAGCAAAATTCACTCAGAAGATTCCATTGAGCGTCCTTACCACTTACTTGTACTCTCAGCTAAGAATGAGCAGGCTTTGGCAGAATTACAACAGCGTTATTTACAATTCTTGACATCGAATCAGTCGGTATCCCTGGCAGATGTTTGCTACACGGCAAATACAGGACGCGAGCATTTTAACCACCGCTTAGCTGTTGTGGCTGACTCTAGAGAAAAGTTGATCGCTCAACTTACTGAGTTGACAACTAAAAAGAGTGCTGAGCCTAATCAAAACACACCAAAGATAGCATTTTTGTTTACTGGACAAGGCTCCCAGTACATTAACATGGGACGGCAACTCTACGAAACTCAACCAATATTCCGGCAAACTTTGGAGCAATGCAATGAGATTTTACGCCCCGATTTGGAGTCTTCTTTATTAGAGGTACTGTATCCTACCCAAGTAGAGGAGCAGGTTTCATTTGTACTCAATCAAACAGCCTATACCCAACCAGCTTTGTTTGCCTTTGAATACGCCCTCTATCAACTCTGGAAATCCTGGGGGATTGAACCAGATGTGGTTATGGGGCATAGCGTTGGCGAGTACGTTGCAGCTTGTGTTGCTGGTGTAGTGAGCCTAGAAGATGGATTGAAACTGATTGCACAAAGGGGACAGTTGATGCAGGAGTTACCTTTGGGGGGTGAGATGGTTTCACTGATGGCAACAGAGGAGAAAGTGCGGCAAGTCATAGCACCATTTTCTCACACAGTGTCCATTGCCGCCATCAATAGTCCAGAAAGTGTGGTCATTTCTGGAAGCAGGGCAGACATTGCTACCATTTGTCAGCAACTATCAGCACAATCCGTAAAAACAAAGCGGTTAGAGGTATCTCACGCCTTCCACTCGCCATTGATGACACCGATGTTGGCGGATTTTGCTGTAGTTGCCAATCAAGTTACCTACAATCCGCCGCAAATACCACTCATATCGAATGTGACTGGAGAACTGGCATCAGAACAAATTACCACAGCAGATTACTGGGTAAGTCATGTGCTCCAAACAGTGCAGTTTGCCAAGAGTATACAGACATTACGGTCTCTTGGGTATGAAGTCTTTTTAGAAATTGGACCCAAACCGACGCTGTTGGGCATGGGGCGTCAGTGCTTAACAGACAGCGAAAATTTGTGGTTGCTTTCAATGCGTCCTGGAGTACCAGAATGCCAACAATTGCTCACTAGTTTGGGTGAGTTATACGTAGCCGGAGTGAAGATTGATTGGTCAGCATTTGTTGGCGACTATCCCTACCAGAAAGTTACACTGCCAACTTACCCTTTCCAGCGAAAACGTTATTGGTATGAAAACTCCTCTATGAATGGCAATAAATTGAATAACTTGTCAGACAAGTCTCAAAATCACAAATCGAATGCAAAGGAAAACAAGCTTGAAGTGACTACCCCAACTACAACAAACCAACGGGAGCCAATCCTTTTGCAATTGCGTTCCCTGGTAGCGAATTTGATTAAAGCCAAGCCAGAGGAAGTGAGGCTTGATACATCTTTCCTAGAAATGGGTGCTGATTCAATAGTTATCATGGATGCTATACGAACTATTGAAAATACATACGGATTCAAAATTACTGTTCGTCAGTTCTTTGAAGAATTACCAAATATTAATGCACTAGCAACATACATTCATCAAAATCTACCCCCAGAATGGATAATTACAGATTCTCAACAAGTTGAGTCAGAGCCGGAACTAAAAGTCCAACAACAAACTCAACCAACTATACCACTCGCAAAGCCAACAATTTCCACCAGTAGACAGAACTTAGAACAAGGAGAAACAACATCAGAGACTGCCTTGGAACGAATTATGAGGCAGCAGCTAGAAGTCGTATCTCAAAGCCTGTCACAAGTTGTGTCTCAGCAGTTGGAATTCTTACACAACAATGGCTTGACGACCAAAAATTTATTGTCGTCTGAGAATGGAAAATCTCAAACTACTGCTCAAACAAAAACCCCTATTGTTCCTTTTGCGGAAAACAACCAACAAAAAGACGTTACGACATCATCTAGAAATTCTTCAGTTCAGGTGAAATCTGAGCAAACTCCCTTACAAGCATCTTCACTTTCTCCTAGTTTTATTGAAGGGCTCAACCAACAACAACAACGTCATCTAGAAGCACTGATTGCGGTTTATAATCAACGCACTCAAAAATCAAAGCAGCGATCGCAAACCTATCGTCCAGTTCTAGCAGACAGCAGAGCGGTAGCTGGATTTCGCCTTTCGACTAAGGAAATGGTTTATCCGATCATTGGTCAACGAGCATCTGGCGCTAAATTTTGGGATGTAGATGGCAACGAGTATGTAGATATCTCTATGGGATTTGGAGTGCTGCTGTTTGGTCATGCTCCATCTTTTATTACTCAAGCTGTATTTGAGCAGATGGAGCTGGGTATACAAATCGGACCACAGTCTTGTCTGGCCGGAGAGGTTGCCCAGTTAATTTGTCAACTGACTAACATGGAGCGCGTCACCTTTTGTAATTCTGGTACAGAAGCAGTGATGACAGCGCTTCGTCTGGCACGCACAGCCACAGGTCGCACCAAGATAGCTCTATTTGCTGGTTCTTATCATGGTCATTTTGATGGAGTTTTAGCCACAGTGGCAAATGGACAGATGATGAGTGTGCCGATGACTCCGGGAGTATCTCAGCACACAGTTGAAGATGTTTTGGTCCTCGATTATGGCAATCCCGAATCTCTGAAAATTTTGCAAGCTTGTAGTCATGAATTAGCGGCGGTATTGGTTGAGCCTGTACAAAGTCGTCAACCTCATTTACAACCGCAAGAGTTTTTACGACAATTAAGACAATTGACCGAAGTAGCTGGAAGCGCATTGATCTTTGATGAAGTACTCACAGGCTTCCGCATCCATCCAGGTGGAGCACAGGCTTGGTTTGGTATTCAGGCAGACATAGCCATTTATGGCAAGATTGTTGGTGGTGGAATGCCGATTGGAATCGTCGCCGGGTTAGCAACCTACATGAATGGAATCGACGGTGGTTTGTGGAACTACGGAGATACTTCCTATCCGCACGCGCAAAAGACATTTTTTGCTGGAACTTTCAACAAAAACCATCTAGGCATGGCTACTGCACGTGCAGTACTTAAGTATCTCTTGGATCAAGGTCCGACTCTACAGCAGCAGTTAAATCAGCGGACATCACAGTTCGCGGCAACACTTAATGCTTATTTTGAACACGAAAAAGTACCGATCCAAATTGTCCATTTTGGTTCGCTGTTTCGCTTTACCTTCAATGGCAATTTAGATTTATTGTTCTATCACCTATTACTCAAGGGTGTTTATATTTGGGAAGGACGTAACTGTTTTCTGTCCACAGCACACACGGACCAAGATCTTGATTTTCTCATTCAGGCCGTCAAGGATAGTGTTGAGGAGTTGCGCTCTGGCGGATTCTTGCCCCTTCCTTCCGTCTCCCTACCAGAAACAGACAAACAGATCGAAGGGATACTATAAGTAGTTGCACAGAATTAATTACACAAATATGTAGTAGAATATGTTCGGAAAATTGAAGAAGAAATCAGAAGTCAGAATCAATTAGTGGAGGATTTAAACGCGCTACGCTATTGCTGACAATCAAATTTCCAATTTGGTGGGGGTCTTCAAACCATTTATTCATCCGCCAGTTGCATAGAATTAATTCTGAATTCTGGCTCCTGACGAATGTATTCTTGTTGATAAATGTATTTTAATTACAAAATTATTTGATATTTCTTAGGGAAATCAATCCCCTATCATATCAACTATTACAACGCATTTATCGCTAAAGTCGGCATCATTAGGTACCTTAAAGAGCGCATCGCCTCATACTAGCTTCGTCGCGCTTGAGTTACACTCTGATGCGTATGAAGCCGCTATGTTAGCGTTGATAGATAGATATCCACCAGTTTTTTCAAAAAGGTCAAGATAATAACGAAGTCATGCGTCACAAGGAAGGGCTTGACAATGATCAATCAACCCTAAGTTCAGGTCTTAGCCGAACGGTTGAAAGCTTGTCTACAGCACGCATAAGCAAAAATATAAGTACAAACAGAGTAACAAGTACAGAGTAAGTTTTCTTACTTTGTACTTGTTATTCTCTACTAAGAAGCATAAAATTCGATTATAAAAGATCTCAATTGATTTCTAAAATATGCCAACCCAAGTTCTTCAAAATCAACCCCCAACGGAGACTTATTCAGGTTTTACTCAATTTTGGGAGAATGTAAAAGCGATCGCTGGACCTTACTGGTATCCAACCTCGCCAGGGGGAAGAGCATTCTCAGATGTGATTCGTGCATGGGGAATGCTTATTCTCCTGATAATACTAATAATCGGGCTTGTAAGTGTAAATGCTTTTAATAGTTTCACGACTCGCTTTTTAGTCGATGCTCTTTTTGAAGAAAAAGATTATTCCAAGTTCCTGAATACACTCTATTTTTATGCTATTGGGCTTTTTTTGGGAGCAGTTTTAGCCGGTTTTTCTATATCTATCAAAAAACAAATCGCTCTTGATTGGTATAAATGGCTAAACAATCAAATTTTAGATAAATATTTTAGCAATCGTGCTTATTATAGAATTAACTTTAGAACCGATGTTGATAACCCAGATCAACGTCTATCCCAAGAAATTGAACCTATTGCTAGTAATGCTCTGAATTTTTCAACTACTTTTTTAGAAAAAGCACTAGAAATGACTATTTTTTTAATAGTTGTCTGGTCAATTTCCAAACAGATAGCTTTTATTATGATTATTTTTGCTTCTATAGGCAATTTGATTACTGTTTATTTAAATCAAGAATTAAATAAAATTAATCAAAAAGAAATAGAATCTAAAGCCGACTACAGTTATTCATTGACTCATGTTCGGAATCACACTGAATCAATAGCTTTTTTTCAGGGAGAAAAACAGGAATTAAATATAATTGAACGCAGATTTATTCATAATATAAAAAATATTGAAAGCAAAATTAATTGGGAGAGAAATAAGGAAATTTTTAGTAGAGGATATCAAGCAGCTATCCAATTATTACCCTATTTCATTCTTGGACCTTTATATGTAAAAAATGAAATTGATTTTGGACAACTTGGACAAGCTGCTTATGCTTGTGGTATGATCGCTACTGCTTTAGGAGAATTAATAAATGAATTTGGGACTTTCGGAGGATTTTCTAGTTACGTTGAACGTTTAACTGAGTTTTCAGATGCGTTAGAAGAAGTGACTCAACAACCCGAAAATGTTAGTACGATTAAAACAATAGAAGAAAACCATCTCGCTTTTGAACATGTCACTTTACAAACGCCTAACTATAAGCAGGTGATCGTCGAAGATTTATCACTATCTGTTCAACCAGGAGAAGGTTTATTGATTGTTGGATCTAGTGGTCGAGGCAAAAGTTCTCTGCTGCGAGCGATCGCTGGATTATGGAATGCAGGTACTGGTCGTCTGGTGCGACCTCCCTTAGAAGAAGTTTTATTTTTACCCCAGCGTCCTTATATAATTTTGGGAACATTGCGCGAACAGTTACTCTATCCTCAGACAACTCGTCAAATGAGCGATCAAGAAATCAAAGAAGTTTTGCAACAAGTCAACCTGCAAAACTTGCTGAGTCGAGTTGATAGCTTTGATACAGAAGTTCCTTGGGAGAATATATTATCTCTAGGAGAACAACAACGCCTTGCATTTGCACGATTACTAGTTACTCATCCTAGGTTCACAATATTAGATGAAGCAACCAGTGCCTTAGATTTGAAAAATGAAGGTAATTTATATCAACAATTGCAATCAACAAAAACAACTTTTATCAGTGTTGGACATCGAGAGAGTTTGTTTAATTATCATCAATGGGTTTTGGAACTTTTACCAGATTCCCGTTGGCAACTTATGAGTGTTCAGGATTATCAGTTGCAAAAAGCAAAAGAAATTATGACTAATCCTCCCGAAAACTCTCAAGTTACTCAAGTCAAAAAAAGTCTTACTAATCCTCTCCAAAAAAATCAAATTACAATACCTGTTTCACAACAGAATCAATCCCTAAGTGAAGCAGAGACAAGCACAATTTTAGGGCTTTCTCATAAGGAGATGCAGATATTAACAGGCGCTTCCATTAGCACCATCAGAAACAAGGCAAGACAAGGCAAGTCCATCAATACGAAGGATGGCTTTACCTACCGTTATGATAAAGAACCCAAGGTGTTGAAATGGGTCAGAGTTTAGGGTTCAAGAAACTTTATTATTTACAAGGTCAGAAAGCACAGAAAAGTTTTCGGTTTACTGAATACAGTTGGAGGTATCTGCTGTAGATTGACCAAAGCGCTTTTGTTCAATGATTCTCACATTACCAAGTTTTGGTTCCCATTGTTCACGTAGGCGTAGCCCGTCGTAGACTACGTCATAGAGAACATTTTATATAACTTGGTTAATAGTGATATTATGTAATACCGAAGAATACAGGCAATACGACTTAAGCTGTTGCCTCTAACATCGTCAACTTGCGAGAGTGGCAAGATTTGCACTTCAGACCCGAAATCTAAAAATAGCATCATTTGCGAACCATTCTTCCTTCTCCACATTCCGTAAAAAAACCAGTGAACTAACACTTCATTATTATGCTAACGTGAAAAATGTTTGAACTAAAATGTAAGGATTTTAGGTAATTCCAATGGACGAAATCGTTAAAAAACTTGCAGGGCTAGGTCTTCCTGGCATAATTCTCGTGATTCTAACCGCCACATCAGGAGGTAGTTCCGCAGCTGTTGCTGCGGCCCTCACAGCCGTGGGAGGTCCGTTTGGTATCCTCGGAGGTATAGCACTCCTAGGTCTAATAACCGTTGTCGGGGATGCTATAGCGGGCTTTGGAATTGAAGCTATTCTCAAAGCTGTCTATAAAGAACGTAGCAAAACCGAATCTCTAAGTTTTCTCTCCAAAGAAATTCAAGATCTACCTATTTCAGAAGAGTTAAAACTCAAACTGAAAGATGAACTTAGCCCAATAATTATTACTTAGATCCAAGAGGTTTAGATTCCAAAAAAATTTTAAATTATTGAAAAATAATTTGACCCTATCTCTGTGACATTGCCATTTGTCAAAGATGTTTACTCTAGATACTAAGGTCAATAATTTGGCAAGTGAACAAAAAATTTGCAATTCCATAAGTAAGACGGTGAGCGTCGTTGCCACCGTCTCACTTGACTTCTTTTACCGCTAATCGCGATGAAACTCATATTTACTTGACACTATTAATCTGGTACATGACCCATTTTCTAAGCGGATTGTGAAAAGTGGCGATCGCGTGGATTTGGGCCAGGGACACGAAATGGAATTCGTGAGTGCGCCCAACCTACACTGGCCCGACACAATATTCAGCTTTGACCGTAAAACCCAAACCCTCTTCACCTGCGATGCCTTTGGAATGCACTATTGTAGCGATAGTACATTCGATGACAACATGGAGGCCATCGAAGCCGACTTTAGATTTTACTACGACTGCTTGATGGGTCCCAACGCCCGTTCTTTGCTGAACGCCATGAAAAAAATGGGCGAACTTGGGAAAATCACAACCGTCGCCAACGGTCATGGTCCTCTCCTGCACCATAATCTTGATGTTCTGCGAGAGTGTTATCAGAATTGGAGTCAAAAACAAACGAAGGCAGAAACAGTTGTCGCCTTGTTTTACGTTTTTAACTACGGATATAGCGATCGCCTCGCCCATGCAATTGCTCAGGGAGTTCAGAAAACTGGGGTAGGCGTTGAAGTCGTAGATTTAACAACAGCCGAAAGCCACGAAATCCAAGAACTAGCAGGTAGAGCAGCTGGCATTATTATCGGAATGCCTCCCAGTGCTAACGCTGCAGCTCAAGCTGGTATCAGTTCGTTGTTAGCTGTCGCCAAGAATAAGCAATCAGTCGGAATATTTGAGTGTTTTGGCGGAGATGATGAACCAATCGATACACTCAGCAGAAGATTTATCGACCTTGGTGTCAAGGAAGCATTTCCAGCAGTTCGGATTAAAGAAACTCCTACATCTGCAACATACCAACACCTTGAAGAAGCAGGTACGGACTTAGGACAATTGATCGTCCGCGAGCGCAATATCAAGCATATCAAGTCCCTCGACGTCAACATGGAGAAAGCGTTGGGTCGGATTAGTAACGGACTGTACATCATCACTACCAAAAAAGATGATATCAATGGTGCCATGCTTGCTTCCTGGGTGTCGCAAGCTAGTTTACAACCACTAGGATTTACAGTTGCGGTTGCGAAAGACCGTGCTATTGACTCCTTGATGCAAGAAGGCGATCACTTTGTCCTCAACGTTTTAGAAGAAGGAAACTATCAAGAACTGAAGAAGCACTTTCTCAAGCGCTTGCTTCCTGGTGCTAACAGATTTGAGGGCGTCAAAATCCAAACAGCAAAAAATGATTGCCCGATTCTGACAGATGCTCTGGCCTATCTCGAATGCGAAGTTGTCAGCAGCATGGAATGCAGCGACCACTGGATTTTATATTGCACCGTTCAAGATGGTCGCGTCTCCAAACCCAATAGCGTCACTGCTGTTCGCCATCGTAAAGTGGGCAACTACTACTAAAGAAGTGCACATTAAGACGGCTAATAGCTATTAGCTATTAGCTATTTCTCAAGCTATCATATCAATCCCTTCACCCAACAATTATGAGCAATCCCAATCCTCGCGACGTACAAGTTTTACCAATCGCTACAAACACTACAGTACTAAGAGCGCGTAGTTGGACACGGCTGCGGTTTGAAATTGAATACGCACTGGCTAGGGGTACAACTATCAATTCCTATTTAATAGAAGGCGATAAAATTGCAATTATCGACCCACCTCCTGAAACCTTCACTCACATATATCCAGATGCATTACAGAAATGTCTGGACTGGAAACGGTTGGATTATGTTGTCTTGGGTCATTATAGTCCTAGCCGATTAGCAACCCTCAAAGCTTTTTTAGAACTTGCACCCCAGATTACCTTTATTTGTTCTCTTCCCAGTGCTGCTAATTTGCGTGCTGCTTTCCCTGATCAAGATCTAAAAATCATGACAATGCGGGGAAAAGAAACTCTGGATTTAGGTCAGGGGCATGTGCTGAAGTTTATCCCCGTTCCCAGTCCGCGCTGGCCTTCAGGACTTTGTACCTACGACCAGCAAACCCAAATTCTTTACACAGATAAACTATTTGGAGCGAATATCTGTGGCGATGAAGTTTTTGATGGAGACTGGGACACCTTTAAAGAAGACCAGAGGTACTACTTCGATTGTCTGATGGCTCCGCAAGCAAATCATGTCAAAGCAGCTTTAGAGAAACTTTCGGAACTGCCTGTAAGAATGTACGCCACCGGTCACGGCCCTTTAGTACGCTATGGCTTAATCGAACTTACCAAAGCTTATGAAGACTGGAGTCGTGCTCAAACCGAACGAGATATAACCGTTGCCTTGCTTTATGCGTCGGCATATGGTAATACGGCAACTCTAGCTCAAGCGATCGCCCTTGGTTTAACCAAAGGAGGAGTGGCTGTAGAATCCATCAACTGTGAATTTGCACAACCTGATGAAATCCGTGCTGCTGTTGAAAAGTCAGAAGGTTTTATCATCGGCACTCCCACCATAGGTGCTAATGCACCCACTCCCATTCATACTGCTTTAGGAATTGTGCTATCCGGTAGTGATAACAACAAAGTTGCTGGAGTCTTTGGTTCCTACGGCTGGAGTGGAGAAGCGATTGACTTAGTGGAAAACAAACTACGGGATTCCGGATATCGGTTTGGGTTTGAGACTTTGCGCGTCAATTTTAAACCCACAGATGTCGTTCTCAAGCAGTGTGAAGAAACGGGTACCGACTTTGCCCAAGCCTTGAAAAAAGCGAAAAAACTGCGTGTGCCACAAACAGCCGCTACCCCTATTGAACAAGCCGTTGGTCGAATTGTGGGATCTGTTTGCGTACTGACAGCTAAGCTTGGAGAAGTCTCAACAGGGATGCTAGGTGCTTGGGTTTCTCAAGCCACTTTCAACCCACCAGGTTTGACGGTGGCGATCTCTAAGGACCGGGCGATTGAGTCGCTGATGTATCCTGGTGGTAAGTTTGCGCTGAATATTCTATCTGAAAGTAATTATCAAGATTACACAAAGCACTTCCGTAAGTCTTTTCTCCCAGGTGAAGATCGCTTTGCCAGTTTTCCTACAGTCGTTGCGGATAACGGTTGCATCATCCTTAGTGACGCACTTGCATATCTTGAGTGTTCTGTCAACAAACGCATGGAATGTGGCGATCACTGGGTTGTTTATGCGACAGTTGACAACGGTAAATTACTCGAAGCTGATGGCGTTACTGCTGTCCACCATCGCAAATCTGGCAATCATTATTAAATAGTCTCTCACATACAGGTGTGGCTCATTTGTAGCATGTCTGTTTCTTCAAGAAGAACCCCATCTCGGTAAAGCTGTGCTTTACCTCCCCTCCCCGCTTGCGAGGAGGGGATTAATATTAAGTCTGGTTAAGCGAAAACCTTTTCTATAGCCCGTAGAAATCCTCATCTAGAATCTGCTTAACCGAAAAAGGACAAATTATAGGATACTCACTCTCTTCCGGTACACAAACCCCAAATTTAGCCAACTTACCCTCTTTAATTGCCAGCTTCCGACCATCTGGATAAGCTTTTTCCAATGCTTCTACCAGATAGCTTTTGAGCGAAGGCGTATCTGCCAAATTATTGAGAACGCGCTGACGATGTTCAAGTACCGAACTATACCAACTTCCCTTCATCATATCGGGCACATCATGCTGAACCCTTAATTTGAGTAAATGCGCTAACAAAATAGTCAAATTGCTTCTGAGCGTATTCTTTTCCGATTTACCCAAATCAATTAGTTCCTCAATCAAATGCTCAATATCCAGTGACCCAAATTCACGGTTTCGCAATTGTTCAACGGTTTGTTGAATCCATTGTTGCAAATCGTGGTCGTATACAGTGTGAGACATTACATCCGCAATTGAGAAACGATTAATAATCGATTATACCATAATCCCAAAACGAAGTTAGCATAATTTGAGGAACCTTCAACGAAATCGGAAGTCTTGTTTTGAGGCTAAGCAATTCCTAAGAATTGCCTGTTTCATGCAAATCCGTAGTTTTCCGGAAAAGCTATAACGAATGTTGAAAGATACAAATGGGAGCAATCAGAAAATAGTTTCCGCAATTGCCACAAGGGCAATTGAATTTATAGTGTGTAAGGTTTAACTAGGGAAATAGTAGTGGCATATTTTCTACAAGATATTGACCACTGCGGCAACTGTTTTATCATATTTTTTCCTCGTATGACTCCTAAATACAACAAAATTAAATTTCCTCTCTTGCAGTATCTGAACCAGCCTTTATTTAGCTATCAGACCAAATTGATATGGAATCCCCGGCGCTTTTTGTATGCCCATAGAGTTGAACTGCTCAGAAGGTGTTGGCTGAGAGAAAGTGATGCTAAGGGACCTCATCAGAATTCATAAGAGAATGAGGTATTTTGCCGTCAATTAAAGCACTGACAGTCATATCTCCCATAACATTAATGACAGTGCGGCAGCGGTCCAGAAACCAGTCCACAGTGATTAGCAAAGCGATATATTGTGTGGGTAAACCAACGGAAGTGAACACGAGCGTCATCGTCACTAACCCGGCTTCTGGAATTCCTGCTGCACCTACTGACGCGAAAATCGATGTGAGAACGACAACTAACTGCTGTCCCAGATTCAAATGCAGCCCCAGCACTTGGGAAATAAATAATGCAGACATTGCCTCATAAAGGGCAGTACCATCGTTGTTGAAATTTGTTCCAACTAATGCCCCTAAAGAAGCTGACGATTCTCGCAAGCCGATTTTTGTCTGCAAAATCTGAAATGTGACGGGCATTGTTGCTGTTGAGGAGTCGGTGGAGAAGGCTGTGAAAAAGGCATCGGAACCACCGCGCAGAAAGTCTAATGGTTTCACCCAAGAACCAAGTCTCACTCTCGTCAGGTAGTAGCAAGCTTGTAACACTAACCCTAATACCACTGCGATAATAAATGCGCCTAAAGATTGAAATGGTGCAAAGCCTATTTCCGCAACAGTTTTAGAGACAATTCCGAAGACTGCTAGGGGTACTAAAGCAATCACCCAATTGAGGATACGGATTACGGCTTCAAATAGAATGCCAATGACTTGTTCGATGGATTGGTATCCTGTGTTACCTTGGGCTACTTGTTCTGATTTGATGGCACGGAGGACGATACCGAAGGAAAGGGCAACAATAATTAGTTGGATAACATTATTATCTACTAGTGGCTTGAGAATAGCTTCTGGGATGGAGTCTTTCACGAGTCCCCAAGGATCGAAAGTTTGATGAGTTGTGCCTGTACTTCCAGAGACTGCTATACGTCCCCAACTTCCAGGGCGCAGGAGGTTTGCAACCAAAAGTCCAATGAGAATAGCGACTGTTGTGTTGGTAATCAGCAGCACTGCTAACCGCCGTCCCGCTGTTCCAGGGATGTGCGTTGTCATTAAGGTGTGCAGTACTGCTACGAAAATCAACGGCGTGGCTAGGGCACGGAGTGCTTTGAGTACCAACTCGGCGGGAATTGCTAAGTTTTCGATAAAAGCTTTATTGGCTGGGCTGGGATTTCCTGCACCTAATGCAACTCCTAATGCGACGGCGAGAACAAGGGCGATCGCAATTTGCAAGGCCAGTGGAAGACGCCGCCATAGGGGACGACGAGTGTTCTCTGTTTTCGGTTCGTTCATGGCTAAATATATATAAGTGTGTAATGTCAAAATTTAACATCACTTCGGTAATTAAAGTTTTCGGACAAGATAATCGCGATTGGGGACAAATGAGTTAATGTGGTAAACGTTTCTGTTTTTGGCAGTCGGTTGGAAACGCATATGTCCTTCGTACCTCTCCACATTCACAGTGATTACAGTCTGCTTGATGGCGCGAGTCAACTGCCGGATTTAGTCGATCGCGCGATCGCTTTGGGGATGAAGGCGATCGCACTCACCGATCACGGTGTCATGTATGGTGCTATCGAGCTGATAAAAATCTGCCGTAGTAATAATATCAAGCCAATTATCGGCAACGAAATGTATGTCATAAACGGCGATATTACAAAACAAGAACGCCGTCCCCGCTATCATCAAGTTGTTTTAGCTAAAAATACCAAAGGTTACAAAAATTTAGTTAAAATCACAACAACTTCTCACCTTGTCGGTGTACAGGGTAAAGGCATTTTTTCCCGTCCTTGCGTTAATAAGGAACTATTAAAAGAATATCATGAAGGCTTGATTGTCACCAGCGCATGTTTGGGTGGAGAAATTCCTCAGGCAATTCTCAGTCATAGACCAGATGCTGCCCGTAAAATTGCGTTGTGGTATAAAGAACTCTTTGGTGATGACTATTATTTAGAAATTCAGGATCACGGCTCGCAAGAAGACCGCATTGTTAATGTGGAAATCGTGAAAATTGCGCGGGAGTTAAATATTAAAATTATTGCGACAAACGACTCGCATTTTATTTCTTGTTACGACGTTGAAGCACACGATGCTTTACTGTGTATTCAAACGGGTAAATTAATTTCTGAAGATAATCGGATGCGTTATAGCGGAACTGAGTATCTCAAATCCGCTGAAGAAATGAAGCAGCTATTTCGCGACCATTTGCCAGATGATGTAATTTCCGAAGCGATCGCCACTACCGTAGAAGTTGCAGATAAAGTTGAGCCTTACCAAATCATGGGTGAGCCTCGCATTCCCAACTATCCTATCCCATCCGGTCACACTGCTGATACATATGTAGAAGAAGTGGCTTGGCAGGGACTTCTAGAAAGATTAAATCGCAAATCCCGCAATGAAGTCGAACCAGTTTATAAAGAACGACTAGAATATGAACTGAAAATGATTCAACAGATGGGGTTTTCCACCTACTTTTTAGTCGTGTGGGACTACATCAAATTTGCTAGAGATAATGATATTGCTGTAGGACCAGGTAGGGGTTCTGCAGCGGGTTCTTTGGTTGCTTATACTATGCAAATTACCAACATAGATCCCGTACATCATGGACTACTTTTTGAAAGATTTCTTAATCCAGAACGGAAATCAATGCCTGATATCGATACAGATTTCTGCATTGAGAAACGGGATGCAGTCATTGATTATGTAAATGCAAAATATGGGAAAGAAAGAGTTGCCCAAATTATTACCTTTAACCGCTTGACTTCCAAAGCAGTTTTAAAAGATGTCGCCCGAGTGTTAAACATTTCCTACGGGGAGTCCGACAAAATGGCGAAGTTAATTCCTGTTTCACGCGGTAAGCCAACGAAACTTGCGGTGATGATTTCCGATGGAACACCAGCACCAGAGTTTAAAGAAAAATATGACAACGATCAAAGAGTTCGCCATTGGATTGATATGGCAATCCGAATTGAGGGAACGAACAAAAATTATGGTGTACATGCAGCAGGTGTAGTGATTTCTGCTGACCCTTTAGATGAAATTGTGCCATTGCAGAGAAATAACGATGGTTCTGTGATTACCCAGTATTTCATGGAGGACATAGAAGCCCTAGGATTATTAAAAATGGATTTTCTGGGATTAAGAAACTTGACAATGATTCAGAAAACCATTGATTTGATTCATGAACACCAAGGTTTTAAAATTGACCCCTATGATATCACCAGTCAAGAAAGAAAAGCGCAAAGGATATTAGCGAAAGGTGAGTTTAACACCTTACCGAAAGATGTGAAGAAAACCTACGAACTTTTAGAAGCAGGTGAGTTAGAGGGAGTTTTTCAATTAGAATCTTCCGGAATGCGTCAGATAGTGCGAGATTTAAAACCTTCCAATATAGAAGATATTTCTTCAATTTTAGCACTTTATCGACCGGGACCATTGGATGCGAAACTCATTCCTAAATTTATTGATCGCAAACACGGTAGGGAAAATATCGACTATCCGCACGCTGTTCTAGAACCCGTACTGAATGAAACCTATGGGATTATGGTTTATCAAGAGCAAATTATGAAAATTGCTCAAGATATGGCAGGATATTCTCTAGGACAAGCCGATCTGCTGCGTCGTGCAATGGGTAAAAAGAAAGTGTCCGAGATGCAAAAGCAGCGAGAAAAATTTGTTGATGGTGCGGCAAAAAATGGAGTTAAGAAGCAAATAGCCGAAGAATTATTCGAGCAAATGTTGAAGTTTGCCGAATACTGCTTAAGCTACGATACTGAAGTTTTGACAGTAGAGTACGGTTTTCTGAAAATTGGCGAGATTGTGGAAAAAAGAATTGAATGTTGTGTATATACTGTAGATGGGAACGGACATGTGTACACGCAACCGATTGTACAGTGGCACAATCGCGGTCAACAAGAAGTTTTTGAGTATTGCTTGGAAGACGGCTCAATTATTCAGGCAACAAAAGACCATAAATTTATGACTACTGATGGGCAAATGTTACCCATTGATGAAATATTTGAACGGGAGTTGGACTTGCTTCAAGTAGGGGAGCTGCCGGAGTAACCAAAGAAGAAATTAGACTACTCCCAACACAAGTGTAAGATTACCTATCATATGTACTTCTTTCTTGGCGCACAAGAGCGTCTTCTCTGCGAGAGGCTGCGCCAAGGCGGTTCATTTTATTAAGTATTCTTAGGAGCGGGAAAGGAGTAGTCAGGAGTGTGAAACTAAATTGACGCTCGCCTGTGCTGAGTTAAATTTCCGTATTCTCTACATTTTTCGAGTTATATCTATGACTTTTCCGCCGCGTAAGCTCATTCTCGTGAGTCGTGTTACTTCACTACACTCCTATTAGTATATTAAGGATTTACCCAGATAGGTGCAAGATATGAGCTACCCGACGCCATTCTCACATAGCATATTTCTGTGGACCCAGGCACGGGGAAAAAGAGAGAAAAATATAAAGATGTTCCTATTTTGCAAAACAAAACTTTTTGCAATTGTGGTCATGTCCTAGAGAAAGTATTCTGCGTCAAAATGATGAATAGTTAGCCTTGTAAAGTAAATTTTGTTCATGTTTTCTAATCGAGATAGTCACTGGGATTTGTCCGTTGATGATCGTAATGGTCAACGGATGCTCGTTGTCGAGGTGAAGACCAAACGCAAGACCTCACCAGAATGGGCTGCCCGCCTCCGGCGCAATATCCTTGCCCACGGCACTTTTCCTCAAGCTCCTTATTTCCTAATGGTTTTTCCAGATCGGTTCTACTTATGGATTGATGCCGGTGATCAACTAGAGCATGAACCTCATTACATCATTGATGCACGCCCGATTCTCCAGCCTTATTTTGAACAAGCTGGGGTAAGTGACGAGCAAATTAGTAGTCAGAGTCTAGAACTGATTGTGGCATTATGGCTTGGGAAAATCATTCATGCCGAAAAACTCTTTGAGAATCCTGATGCCTCTCAGCAATGGCTGATGGAGTCAGGGCTGTATGATGCTATAACGGGAGGCAAATTTGAGTATACGGCTGCTGCGTGAATATTTATATTGAAACTAATTTTGTTTTGGAATTAGCTTTCCAACAGGAACAGTTCACGAGCTGTGAAGAGATTTTACAGCCTTTATGACAGAAGACTCAATAAATTAAGAACCTATGCGTCAGTCAAAGATAAAACTATAAATCCAGATTGTAGAAGAATTAATCGACACTTTGCCTGAAGTTAAAGATATGTTTCAGGCACCTTTTAAGGTGCCACTAGCTTTCATCCCCTGGCGCTGAGCCAAGGGGCTTTCAGCATTTTTTCTTGTTTACAAGAAAACAGATTCTTTGCCGCTCAGCGACCGGTCGTTTGCTCCAGGTGTTCAGGGTACCGAGCCCCTTGCACCGTGATTTTGGAGGCGGCGTCATCAATGTCATGCAGATCGTCGGGCGTGAGTTCGACTGAGACTGCCCCGATGTTTTCGTCCAAGCGATGCAGTTTCGTGGTGCCTGGAATCGGAACAATCCACGGCTTCTGGGCAAGCAGCCAGGCGAGCGCGATCTGAGCAGGTGTTGCCTGCTTCCGTTCTGCAATGCTACCGAGCAGATTAATCAGGGCCTGATTCGCCTTGAGAGCTAGGGGCGTGAAGCGAGGTAAGGTGCTGCGGAAGTCGGAACTGTCGAAGGTTGCGTTCTCGTCGATCTTGCCCGTGAGAAAGCCTTTGCCCAGGGGACTGTACGGGACAAAACCGATTCCCAGTTCCTCAAGGGTTGGTATCACTTCCTTCTCAGGAGTCCTCGTCCACAGTGAGTATTCGCTCTGGAGAGCAGTGACCGGCTGAACCGCGTGCGCACGACGGATAGTTTGCACTCCTGCTTCAGAGAGTCCAAAGTGCTTCACCTTACCTTCCTGAATCAGGTCCTTCACCGCTCCTGCCACGTCTTCAATCGGCACGTTTGGGTCAACCCGATGCTGATAGAGCAGGTCGATTGTCTCGACCTTTAGTCGCTTGAGCGAGCCCTCCACGGTCTGCTTGATGTGTTCCGGCTGGCTATTCAGTCCGGGCAACCCCTTCATTCCACGGGGATCCAAATCAGGACTCAGGTCGAACCCGAATTTGGTGGCGATGACCACTTGCTCGCGGAAGGGAGCGAGGGCTTCGCCCACAAGCTCTTCGTTCAAGAACGGGCCGTAGACTTCGGCGGTGTCAAAGAATGTAACGCCGCGTTCGACGGCAGCCCGGAGAAGAGCGGTCATCTCCTGGGTGTCTTTGGGCGGCCCATAGGAAAAGCTCATTCCCATGCAGCCGAGCCCGATAGTTGAGACTTCCAGATTACTGTTTCCAAGTTTCCGTTTTTGCATTGTGCGTTCTCCTTCCTTGGTACTATTAGTAGCTTCACCATCATCGACAAAGGGCAAATCGCTGTTCGTTCATGCTGCCCCGCCATGTCGGTTACTCGGATTTGAGAGAAGCCATATCGATGGAGAAGCGGTACTTCACATCGGATTTGAGCAGTCGCTCGTAGGCTTCGTTGACCTTCTGGATGGGGATGACTTCGACGTCTGCGGTGATGTTGTGCTTGCCGCAAAAGTCGAGCATCTCCTGGGTTTCCGCGATACCGCCGATGCTTGAGCCGGAGAGACTGCGGCGGCCCATGATGAGGCTGAATGCCGAGATTTCCAGGGGCTTCTCGGGTGCGCCGACAAGGGTGATGTTGCCGTCGCGGCGGAGCAGGTTGAGATAGGCGTTGATGTCGTGATCGGCAGAAACGGTGTCGAGGATGAAATCGAAGCTGCCAGCGTGCTTCTGCATCTCCTCGTTGTTGCGGGAGACGACGACTTCGTCGGCACCGAGGCGGAGCGCGTCCTCCTTCTTGTTGGGCGAGGTGCTGAAGACGACGACATGGGCTCCGAACGCATGGGCAAACTTCACGCCCATATGACCCAGTCCGCCAAGACCGACTACGCCTACTTTCTTGCCCTTAGTGATGCCCCAGTGGCGCATGGGCGAATAGGTTGTGATCCCAGCACAAACGAGCGGCGCAGCCCCGGCAAGATCGAGGTTGGACGGAACTTGCAGAACGAAGCGTTCATCGACGACAATGCTATCAGAGTAGCCACCATAGGTAACGCCTTCAAGGTGCTTGTCTGTGGAGTTGTAGGTGAGAGTTAGGTTCGGGCAGAACTGCTCAAAGCCAGCTTTGCAATGGGGGCAGGTACCGTCCGACTCGACCATGCAGCCGACCGCAGCGAGATCGCCGGGCTGGTACTTGGTAACTGCCGAGCCGACCTTGGTGACACGGCCGACGATCTCATGACCGGGGACAATTGGGTAGACAGTGGGCATGATGCTGCTCCACTCGTTACGCACCGAATGGAGGTCGGAGTGGCAGATGCCGCAGAAGAGGATTTCGATCTGTACGTCGTGTTCGGTTGGATCGCGCCGTGGGATCTTGGTGGAGGACAGGGGTGATGTTGCACTGTCTGCGGAATAAGCTTTCGTGTTGTACATATGTAATACTGATGCTTCTATTTGTTTCCTATTGGCGCTTGATATTGCTCGTCGCTGACCTGTTCCATCCACTCCACGGGCTTGCCGTCGAGCTGTTCTTGAATGGCGATGTGCGTCATGGCCGTGGTTGGGGTGGCACCGTGCCAATGCTTCTCACCCGGCGAGAACCAGATCACGTCCCCCGGCCGAATTTGCTCGATCTGGCTGCCCCACCGCTGTACGAGGCCGCAGCCAGCCGTCACGATCAGCGTCTGTCCCAACGGGTGGGTGTGCCATGCTGTCCGAGCGCCGGGCTCGAACGTGACACTAGCGCCAGACGTGCGTGCAGGATCGTGTGCCTCGAACAGGCGGTCAATGCGTACAGTTCCAGTAAAATACTCAGCCGGTCCTTTGGCGGAAGGCTGTGAGCCACTTCTTTTGATGTCCATTTCTTAATTCCTTCACTTGATGCCATTTTGGTTGCTATCCCAATCGTCGAGATTGAGCATTTATCAGTAGGGATGGGATTTTTTAAGAAGCAAGGTTAGCCTTAACACCATTTTGGTTGTCAGTAGGCAAGTGTCTTACCCAATCAAAACTGAGTTTTCTCTTAAATAAAAATCCAGAATGCTTAAAGAATCCAAAATCATTTTTCATTGCTTTAGCTTCATTCTATGAATCCTAAAGGGCAAGCAATATAACGATCATCTAAAATCATTGTACAATTCTGCAAACTTAGAAATGAAAGCTGCCAAAACGAGTGAAAAGTCCGATATAGAAATGAACGACCAGCAGGCAAAGCGCTCTGTAGACAGAGCGCAAGCCAACAGAGACGAACTGACTCTCGCTATTGCACAGGCTATCCCTAATGATGGGACGATTGAGCCGCTGACAGGATTGCACCTCAATCGCTCCTCCTCGCCTTCGGAATCCTGTCATGGTGTCTCTGTGCCTGCCTTTTGTGTGATTGCCCAGGGCAGCAAAGAAGTTCTTCTGGGCAATGACCGCTATCAGTACGACCCTATGCATTATCTGCTTGCTACGGTCGAACTGCCGATTGTCAGCCAAATTCTGGAAGCGTCCAAGGAGCAGCCTTACCTTAGCCTTCGCCTCGATCTCGACCCCATCCTTGTCGGTTCAGTCATGGTCGAGGCGGGCTATCCCTCACCACAAAGCCGTAACAATGTAAAAGCGATAGATGTGAGTCCATTGGATGCGCCTCTGCTGGATGCCATAGTACGGCTCGTTAGGCTGATTTCCGCCCCCGCCGAAGCTCGGGTTCTGATGCCACTGATCACACGGGAAATCATTTACCGACTCCTGATGGGAGAGCAAGGTAGTCGGCTCCGTCATATTGCAGTTCTGAGTGGCTACACCCACTATATCGCCAGAGCCGTCGAGCGACTTCGTAAAGACTTTAACCAACCGATCAAGATTGAAAGCATCGCACGAGAGCTTGGAATGAGTGTCTCAGGCTTCCACCATCACTTCAAATCTGTCACTGCACTGAGTCCCTTGCAGTTCCAGAAGCAACTGCGGCTCCAGGAGGCTCGCCGTCTTATGCTCGGCGAGAACCTTGACGCTGCTAGCGCTGGCTACCGCGTGGGTTATGACGATGCCTCACACTTCAATCGGGAGTACAAAAGGCTCTTCGGCGTACCGCCGATGCGCGACGTGGAAAGGCTGCGAGAAGCCGCCAGGGAGACTGCTAGTTCAATTTGAAACTCTCCGCACAGCGAGTAGACGGAGATTCTTAAGACTTTTTTATAATTGATTAGAACCAGAATTTTCAAATGCTTTCACTTTATCGTATAAACTGGCAACGGTTTCAGTCGCAAAGAGTTGTTCTTTAAGTTTGAGGTAATCAGACTCACTCCTACTACAAGCTGCCCAAAATCGCAATACTTTTGATGGTTCTAAATGTGTCATTAAAACTTCCATGGCTTCAGTTAAAATCTGCTGTTCGTTAAGGACTTTGATTGTCATCTTCTATCTCCAAAATAAAATCGGTTGGGTTCATGACTTTTAGTGTTAAACATGAAGCGCGATTAATTAGCCGCTTATCACAGGTTATAAAATAATTACTATAGGATGCTTCCGCACAAGCAACATGAAGTGCATCCACTGCTTTAAGACCAAGCTGTTCTAATTGTCCAGTCCTAAGCCTAATGGCTGGGTTGACTAGTTGTTTCACAACAGCCATTTGTAAGTATCGATCCATTGCCGATTGGTTGAGAGGATTTGGATTGCGGCTATTTTCATATTCTAGCGCTGAGGAATTAACTAGTTCAATTAACTTAGCTTCGACCATTTGCAGTATTAAAATGACCGCTTGCGTTTCCAAATATATTTTTGGCTGTGTTTGGTCATCAAAAGGACGGTTGTAAATACTTGTGTCTAGATAAACGAGAGTCATGTTTTATTCTAACGCCGGGAAGGTGAGCCAGGGGGTTTTAAAAAACTTTGTGATCAAGTTGATTGTGACACCTCATACCATTTCACTTTAAAGTTGATACAAATAGGCAGCAGGGAGCAGGGAGCTTTCTAGCAGGGGAGGAAAGAATTAGAAACCATCATTTGTATCATGTCTGAGCGTGAAATGGTATCAGAGTGCGAAATGTGGGTTCCTCAGGAAGCTGCTATAATTATTGCCTACAAATTTGTTGACAAAAAAGTAACAATATGCAAAGTGCAACAGTGAGAATCAGCGGCACATCTCACAATCTTCTTAAAGAATTGGCAGCACGTTCAGGTGACTCGATGCAAGTCATACTAGATAAAGCAATTGAGCAGTATAGAAGACAGGTATTTTTACAAGAAGCAAATCAAGCTTATGCTGCCTTACACAATCAGCCAGAAGCTTGGCAGGTTGAACTTGAAGAAAGAGAAGCTTGGAATATGACTCTATCTGATGGTTTAGAATGACATGATCGAAGCCATTATAAGGTCAGATATGGCTTGTAGACTTAAATCTTAGGGACTTCGAAATAAAAAAATAATCAATCTGTAAGGGGCAGCAGGGAGCATTCTAGCAGGGGGAATGAGGAAGTAGGTTAAGTTTGAGAATTGGATAATTTATTTCTTGGAGTTCCCTTACAAAAGGTCACGAACAGGCTGGAAAGCGTCCTTGTCTTACTGCCTACTAAAATAGATCATATTAAAACGGTACATTTTAGGAAAGAGATGTATTGCACGTTATGACTCAAACACAAGCCGAGCTAAAACTATTTACCTTTGATGAATTTATCGAATGGTATCCAGAAAACTCAGAAGTACGCTACGAATTGCATGACGGGGTAATTGTTGAGATGCCTAAGCCTAGAGGGCAGCATTCAAAATTAACAGGTTCTCTTGTGGGAAAGTTGCTGACAACTATTAGTGAGATTGGCAAAACCGATATTTGGTTTATCCCTAGAGAATCCATTGTTAAACCGAAGCGCGATAAGTCTGGGTACGAACCAGACATTATCATTTTGAATCAAGAAACTATTGATACTGAGACGCGCTGGGAAACTGAATCAATTATTCAAAATGCGACTTCGGTTAAACTCATAGCTGAAGTCGTTAGTAGCAATTGGCAGGATGACTACTACGACAAACTTCGTGACTATGAAGATATGGGGATTCCAGAATACTGGATTGTAGACTATGCGGCGTTGGGCGGGCGTAAGTTTATCGGCAATCCTAAAGTTCCTACTATTTTCGTGTGCAAATTAATTGACGGGGAATATCAAATGACACCATTTAGAGGAACAGATCGGATCATATCACCTACTTTGCCACAATTAAACTTGACCGCACAACAGATTTTTGACTCGGTATGAACTAGCCTCACGCAAAGGCGCAAAGAATTGTTGTTTATTTATATTAAAAAATAAGAATTCATGCTCGGCAGCAAGACCAATTTTTCCTACCTCCTTAATAGCAGCACCACGAACCGAACCTCGCCTGCTTCAGAACCTGCTAAGTAGATTGACACAGAAAAACTAAGCTATATGAATTTATGTAAAGGCTCGTAGTTGCGCTTCAGCGCTGATATCTAGGGCGCTAAAGCGCAACTACAAACATGAATTTATTTGTAACGACCTACTTAATGGATTTGATATTATGTTATAATCCATTACCAATTAAAATAAATGGTGCCCAATAGTAAGGGTGAGCGAAGTTTGCACTCGTAGTTGTGTGTTGGCTTGGGTTACTTGATATTTGTTCTGGATTGATAGCGCCTCGCTTGAGATTTTCTAAAGTTATCTGTTTGCCATAAAGTAAAGTTAATTGAGCTAAACGTAGAGACTCGGCTTTTGTGGGTTGGGCAGATTGAGCGAGATTTTGATAGAAATGTTGCATTAATTCGCTGGTACTTGTATCGCTGACTTGCCATAAAGAAGCCATGACTGCTTTCGCTCCACCGTTGAGGAAATAGTAAGCGACACTGGCAATTTCTACACCGTCTTGAAGAGGCGCAGCTAAAGCTGTTTGGCAAGCTGATAATACTACTAGGTGAATGTTGCTTAAACCTGTCAATGTTTCTATGTCAGAAATTGCGAGTTTGTCGCCAGTTCCTAATAAGAGATAGGATGCATCTTTGCTACCTGGAACAAAAGCACCGTGGGTAGCTAGATGTAATATTTTATATCCGGTGAGATTATCTCGTAAGCTATGATAATCAAAGGCACTATTGAGGTACTCTTTTCCTGGATATATTCCTTGGTTACTAGTGTTAGTTTTGACAATTGCATTTAATTATTTGGGTACATTCTTCAATGCAGGGAAACCACCAACGGCATTACTGACTCCCATCGCCAACACGGAATTATTTTGGGTTCCGATGGATAGTTTATCGCGTACATTAGTTAAATCGGCTGACAGGACATTATGAGTGGTATAGTTTTCTATGAGATATTGTTTGCCATCAAACAAAGCACTCATGGGAACATAGCGTGTCTCTCTATCAAGCGCGAAAACTAGATTTTTGACTTGATTTTTCTTAAGTTCGGTTTCGAGAGGTTTGATTAACCAATTGTATAATTTTTGACTGACTGGTTGTACTTTAGCAATATCTGCAGAACCACAAATACGCTTTTCACACTCTTCCATCAAATCGCGAAACTCTTTGACTGTTTTTCCTAATTCTGCGCGTTTGACTGGAATTTCAAATTTCTGAGCGGCATTACCAGAGTACAACAATAACCAGAGTTTATCGTCTAGTACTAAAGGGTAAATCATCACCGTACCTGGCTGTTTAACAATTTCCCTGACTGTTGCTAGTTTACTAGGGTCAAAAGCACTTTTGTCATTAGTGATACGCGAGCTAATTTCCTTGTCTCTTGTCTTTAATTCTTGATTATACTTCCTAAGCACTGCCTCAAGTTTGTCATTGAGTTGAGTTTTTTGTGGACAATTTTTTTGTTCGCACTCCCTAATCTGTATTCCTAAAGCAATGATTGATGGATTAGGAGCCGCAATTTGTGATTCAATGGAAGTTAAGGGAAGCTTTGGCGTGTTACTGGCTGTGTTTCCTCGCGTTGACACTTCTTTGATTTCTTGTGTTTTTAAAAGTTCGAGTACCTGCGTCGCGTCTTGTTCTCTTCCTTGAGAAAGTAATAAGTTAGCGTACTGACGGTAAATATCAGCTATTTTTAACTTGTTAAAATCAACTGTTGAATTAATAAATGAGTTTTGTAATTCGGGTGGCAAACCTTGAATTCCATGCCGTACTTCCTCTATTTTATTGATGTACTGTTTGTAGTAGGTGACAGCAATGTTTGGCTGATTTAAAGACTGGTAAACATTAGCTAATCCAGCATAAATTCCTGCATCTGTACCTGTAACTTGATTATCTGTGGTGATGGAGAGTGCTTGTTGATAAGCAATAATCGCCTGTTGTTTTCGTCCAAATTTTTTGTGCAAATCTCCAATTAGATTCAGCGCGGTTTTTTCCCAAACAGGATTTTGAGTTTGACGAGCAAATGTCAAAAAAGTTTGAGCTTCTGCCATCGCTTTTGCATCATTACCCAACTCACCATAACCAATACTCAGCAATAGATGTGCAAAAGCTTGCAAACGCGGAACTTTAATTTCTTGGAATATCACCAGGGCTTGTTGGGATAATTCTACAGTTTTTTGTGGTTCGCCTTCACGAAAATAAGTATCTGCTTGAGCAAACAAGGCGATACCTTCGGTTTGCCGATTCTTCAGCTGCTGTGCTGTGGAGAGTGCTTGTTGGTAATAACTTCTGCTTTTATTGTAGTCTCCTAAGTTACTATAAATATCACCCAAATTAAAGAAGGACAATATCAACAGTGGGGAACTTTTCATATCTTGAGCAATTTTTAAACTTTGTTGCGTTGCTGCCAAAACTTTTTGATAATTATGGAGTGAAGTGTAATAAGAGCCGAGACTATTTAGAGCAACTGATTCCAAACGCGGATTTTTTTGTTCTCCTGCTATCTTCAAACCTTGCTCGATAAATCCTTTGGCTTTTGGATAGTCGCCAACAATTTTGTAAGCATTACCCAAATTAATAAGTAACAGTGCTTCATCATCACGTTGGTTAATTTTCCGTGCCAATCTCAGATTTGGTTCTGCCACTGCAATAACTTTGCTATATTCTCCCAAGGCATCATACATTGCACTCAGCACAGATGTCGCGGCAACTTCTTTTCTAAATGATTGAATTTGACGTGATATCTCCAAGGCTTTTTGCGCTGCTTCAATTCCTTGCTCGTATTCTCCCCGGACTTCGTAGACGCGAGCAACATATAATAGCGATAGGGATTGCTTTTCAGGTTCTTGTCTTTTTTGTGCGATCGCCAGAGCTTGCTTTGTAGTCTCCAATGCTTTGGGCGTATCTCCCACTGCAATATAACTCTGACTTAAAGAACCTAAAGTAAAGATTTCATATGAGGGTAATTTAGTTTGTACTAATGCTAGGTTTTGTTGTGCGATCGCCAGAGCTTTTTGATTGTTTCCTTGCTTGTTGTAAATATCAGCTAGTAAGTCTAAACCCTCACGTTCTAATTCGGGGTTTTGCAGTTGCTTGGCAATTGCTAATATTTTTTCGGCTGATTCAAGCGCCAAAGAATAATTTCTCTGTCTTTCTTAAGCGGTACTCAGCTTCTGCAAAGCGTTTGCTTCGAGTACGGGATTTTTGATTTGTTCGGCGATCGCTAACGCCTGTTGACTGAGTTCAATTGCCTTGGGTAAATTCCTGAAACTCAAGTATTGTAAGGAAGCTAAATCTAACAACGCATCAACTTCGAGTTCTGGTTTTTTTAAGCTTTGCGCTTTTTTCAAAGCTTGTTGAGCAAAGTCAAGTGCCTGATCGTATTCTCCAAGATTATCCTTAGACTTACTTATTCCTCGTAGAGCATCAAACTCCAATCTTAAAGCAGTTTCTCGTCGTTTTGGATGTAGTTTGTTAATCTCTACTTGTCGTGATGCAACTAAAGCTGGTTGATTTGTCTCCCTTGCCTTTTGATGTTCTCCCTTTACATTATAGCTGCTAGCTAAATTGAGTAACTTAAGTGTCTCACTCAATTTATCCTTTTGTTCTCGGGCAATTTCCACCTCTCGCAAATCAATTTCAATAACTTTATTAGAGTATCCTTGAAGTTGTAGCATCAAGCTACGATCAAGCTTATAGTCAAGGTTGCACAACACAAGTTCCAACTGGACGAGTTGTTGGCGTTAAAAGACGTGTTTCGCGTAAAATTGGTTATGACGGTAAATATGTAACCTTTGAATACGTTTCCTAACCCTGAACTTGTAGAAATTACAGCCAGTGACCTTGGTGTTGACCCTTCATTTGTTGAGAAAGATTGGTATGCTATGCGGATAATTGCAGCATTAAGGGACGTAATTTTTAATTATTCAAACTTTTCAGATTTAGTTCTTAGTACAGGATTTCACAAGTTCGTAGCGTTATTAAGCCTCTTAAAGCTTTACCAGTAGGTGATTCAATTCGTCACGGATTTATGAAATGCTGTACTTAGTGTGATGGGCAAAGATATAGAGGGCAACAGAGGAAAAATTAAATCATCAGCCAACTCCGAAGTAGAATTGTTGCAAAAAATGTTGCTAACACTAGAAGATGATTCTTTATATGATAATGAATACCAGCAATTTGTTACAGGAATGTCTTACGCTGTAGAAGACGAATGCGCCACTTTTTATGAAGCTATAGACGTTGTTAAAAGCATAATTAGCAGAATTCAATCAGAAAAACAAATATAAGTGGGTGACACCCAGAATCATTTTTTTCGCAGAAGTTCAATTCCAGAAAGAGTGCGGCTCTATACCATAGCTATGCTGGGACTAACTTTAGAGCAAACTAGGGTTGATCAGGAAGCGAAAGCTGAGGCATCTGGCTGGGGTTGCTTTCTGTATGTGTATGAGTCATGGTGATATCGCAATTGATCACAATCTAAGCGGAGTCTTTCCTCTACGTAACGCTCAATAGTTCGCTACTATTAAAGTTGAGCAGTGATGTGTAGAACATTTGCGGAAAAATGATGGTTTAGCCCGATTTGACGGTGATCGCCTCACAGTATCTCTACAACTTCCAAACTGTAGAGGATTTGCGTAAATGGAGTTTCTCGCGTTGTAGTCATTTGTAAAACCGTTTATCCTTCAGCACCATGCACGTTTATTGCAGTAAACAACACGCAAATAAAGGGACTAACCGCTTTTGTTCCCAGTGTGGTGAAACGTTACCTCTACCAGTGGGGCAGATGCTCGAGAACAGATACCGGATTGTACGTCTGTTAGGGCATGGCGGTTTTGGACGTACTTACTTAGCCGAAGACATTAAACAATCCAACCAAAAGTGCGTACTCAAGGAATTTGCACCCCAGGTAGAACAACAGCAGGATTTACAAAAAGCGAAAGAACTGTTTGAACGCGAAGCTAGTGTCCTAAAAAAACTCGATCATCCGCAAATTCCACATTTCCACGCCTCGCTGCAAGTGAAATCACTAGACAAAGATTTTTTCTTTCTAGTACAGGATTATATCGAAGGAGAAAACTACTGGGAGTTGTTAGAAAACCGTAACAGCAAAGGACAGACTTTTAGTGAGGAAGAAGTCATAACGTTGCTGCAACAGATTTTGCCTGTATTGTCTTACATCCACTCACTTGATGTCGTACACCGTGATCTCTCTCCTGATAACTTGATTTTACGGAGTTCAGATAATTTGCCAGTGTTGATTGATTTTGGTGGTGTTAAGCAATTACCAGCAAGTAAAGGTTTTTGGTTTACCCAGCTTGTGGGAAATCGTACTTTGTTGGGAAAGAAAGGTTATGCGCCAGAGGAACAACTCCGGCAGGGACAAGCTTATCCAAGTAGCGATTTATACTCTTTAGCTGTGACGGTGTTAGTGTTGCTGACTGGTAAAGAACCACAAAAACTCTACGAAAGCTATCAGGGGGAATGGCGTTGGGGAGAGGAAATCAACGTCAGCCCTAAATTAGAAGCCGTGTTAAAAAAGATGCTGGCTTACAAACCTAACGATCGCTACCAAACAGCCGAACAAGTTCTCCACGATTTACAGTCGCCTCCTGCTGCCAAACCGACAAATTCCTATCTCACTAAGCTCAAAACTATGGTGGCTGCACCTGGGCGAAAACATGTCAAGGCTGCAGCTAGTCAACTCCACAACAAAACTCAAGCAATAGTTCAAGCAATACCCTTACCTGTTTGGCTTCGCCCTTTTGCGATTAGTCTTGTCGGCACAAGTGTCGTGATTTTGACTTTTGCTGGCACTTGGGCAGTCGTCACCGCTGTAGTTCACAGTGTCTCTTCTATTACCATACCTAAAATATCACTGCCAATTCCGCAAAAAACAAATTCCCCTAAAGAACCAGCAAACAACGCAGAACCCAGTCGCATCAGTCAAATATCAAGTCATCGCCAAAAGTTAGAAATTCCCAACAGTTTCTTTAATCAGACAGTTAATGAAATTTTTTATACTAAGCATCCAGAAGCGCGGGGACGCAGTCTTACGGGGAGTTCAGAAGATACAGCCTTACGGAAGGAGTGGTTTGATATTGCCGAAGACTTGCTGAATAAACTAGAACAGGCTGACATCGGTACAACAGCTCGCCATAAACTAGGAAGCTACACTCCACAAGACTATACTGTTTGGAAGCAAAAAGCGCAAGCAGGAAGTTTAGGGAACTACACTATCAATCAACTTGACAAAGACACCTATCAGAAATTTGATAGTCTTTTCCCAGGTCAACAACATGGGAAACTAAGTCTACGTACTTTCGCTCAAATTTGGTATGCGATGGCAGATGAACAAGTCAGTAAACGAGAAAAATAAGTTCGTAGTTGCGCTTTAGCGCTAAAGCGCAACTACAAACTATGACTTATGCATCATTTAAAGCAGCGATACCGGGTAACACCTTACCTTCGAGTAACTCCAAGCTTGCACCCCCGCCAGTAGAGATGTGACTCATTTGATCTGCTAAGCCGACTTTTTCCACAGCCGCAACAGAGTCGCCACCGCCAATAATTGTGGTAGCGCCTGTTTTACTGATATCGGCTAAGGTGTGGGCGATCGCTTCCGTACCTGCAGCAAACTTATCAAACTCAAACACACCCATAGGGCCATTCCAAATCACCGACTTGCAGTCAGCAAGAGCTTCTTGGAACATTTTAACTGAGTCTGGACCAATATCTAAGCCCATCCAGCCTTCAGGGATATTGTCAATGCTGACAATTTGCGAATTGGCATCTTTGTCAAATTTATCTGCCACAAGCACATCTGTAGGAAGCAGCAAGGTAACACCACGTTCTTTTGCTTTTGCTTCCAAAGATTTTGCCAGTTCTAGCTTATCTTCTTCCACCAGTGATTTACCGACATTCAAACCACGAGCTTTGTAGAAGGTGAAAATCATTCCACCACCCAGCAGCAGCTTGTCGCATTTGTCTAGGAGAGTTTCAATCACACCAATTTTACTAGAAACTTTGGAACCGCCGATAATTGCCGCCAAAGGACGTTGGGGATTTTCAATAGCATTTTGCAGGTACTGTAATTCCTTCTCGATCAAATAACCACCAACAGAAGGACTGAGGTAGTGAGTCACGCCTTCTGTAGAAGCATGGGCACGGTGTGCGGTACCGAAAGCATCATTGACGTATAAATCGGCATTTGCTGCCAGTTTTTTCGCAAATTCTGAGTCGTTTGCCTCCTCCTCTTTGTAAAATCGCACATTTTCCAATAACAGAACTTGTCCGTTTTGTAAAGCTCCCACTTTGGTAGCAACTTCGTCACCAATAGAGTCATCACACTTGACGACTTCTTGTCCCAGTAACTCGGAGAGGCGCTTGGCAACTGGAGTTAGGCGTAATTTGTCATCCACACCTTTGGGACGCCCAAAATGACTGACTAAAATCACCTTAGCTCCCTTCTGCATCAAGTCCTGGATAGTTGGTAACGCCGCCCGGATACGAGTGTCGTCCGTAATATTACCACCCTCTACAGGCACGTTAAAATCAACCCGTACCAAAGCACGCTTACCTGATAAATCCGCTGCAGATAAATTTGCTAAAGTTTTCTTGGACACAGTACTGCCTCCTGATTGCGTTTTTGTTATGTTTTTTAAGTAGACCCTTCCAGATTTTACCGGAGTCGGGGGTGCGGAGGTGAAACCAATGTTCAAGACCGTTCTATTTCCAATCGATCAAAGCCGAGAAACACGCGAAGCAGCCGACGTGGTTGCCAACGTTGTGCAAAAGTACGGCAGTCGCTTAGTACTCCTGAGTGTGGTTGAGGAACCCGCCTCAGATACGCCCAGTGGAGATGTTATGTCATCACCACAGACAGTTGCCCAACTGCTAGAAAATGCCAAATCTGTATTTTCTCAGCAGGGAATTCAAGCCGAAACCATTGAAAGGCAAGGCAATCCCGCTTTCACTATCTGCGATGTTGCGGATGAGATGGAGGCAGATTTAATCGTTATGGGCTGTCGGGGACTAGGCTTAACTGACGAGGGGATCAATGAAAGCGTGACTAACCGCGTGATCAACCTTTCTCCTTGTCCGGTACTGGTTGTGCCGTGAAGAGTTAGGAGTATAAAATCAGTTTGTCGGGTGCGTTAATACTGTTTGACGCACCCGACAGATTGTTGATTACTCAGTTATTTTAAAGTCTTCAAGCACCAACACGGGCAATTCTGTGATGCGCTTAAGAATTGCATCATTAGTCAGAAATACGTCACATCTTGCTGCTAGAGCGACAGCAATTTGAAAAGCATCGGGTAATTGTATATTGTATCTAGCACGTATTTGAGCAGCTTCTAATATCACATTCTGTTTGTCAATTAGCACAAACTCAATATTGTTATTGTCGGTGATTAATTCAATGAAGTCTTGCTGTAATTGTGTTTGCCCTAAACTATAGGGACGAACTAAGCATTCAGCTAAAGTAATAGGTGAAGCAACACCCATCAGAAAACTATTTTGTAAAAGCTCAAATACCTCTCTAACAGCTGCAAAGTATTGTGGGTGCTGCTCAACAAAGTAAATCACGGGCGCAGTATCCAGAAAGAGTCGTCTTACGCCCTCTAAACTATCTGTAATCTTCACTCCTCTTTCCTTGATTGCATTTTTTCAATTTCAGGTTCTAGAGGCTCTCCGCTACGTATACGTCTGACGTACTCCTGAGCATCGATCCCTCCCAAGTGATTCGGTGCAATTCCTGCAAATTCCATCACGTTACGGCGGGGTTTACGTTTGATTTCGCAACGTTGCAGTCTTTGTGTGAGGTAAGCGATGAGAGACAATTGCTCATCAGGTGTGAGTGCATCTGCTTGTCTCATTAACTCAATTAATTCTTTAGACACTTAGGCTACTTCTCCTACGCTTACTTAAAGTTTACTAATTGTGTAGAAATTTGCCATAGACAATGCTTGTTGTGATCGCTCAGAATTCAATGTATTTAACTTGCTCTTAAGACTTCACCAGAAGACGCACAGAACAGGTACATTTTCTCTCTTCCTCTCCCCTACTCCAACTCCCCAAATAACCCTGCCAACACTACATTAGAAAACAAAAATCCTTGGGGATCGCACAAGCGCAACCGCCCTTCCACAACTTCCACCCAACCTTTTTTGTCGTAAGGTTGGCAACACTTGTGAATTTCCGCCACCTTTTCTTTACCAAATTCTTCTGTCAACATTTCCAAACTCACACCTTCAGCCAAACGCAACCCCAACATCAAGGTTTCTAACAAAACTTCATTTGGTGGAGTCACAACACATGCGATCGCACACCCGTCACGTACCCACTGGTAATACTCCGCCTTCTTTCGTGGGCGGGTGAATCGTTTCCCCTCTACATAACTCGCCGCACCCATCCCAAAGCCATAGTAAGGGCGATTTTCCCAATAAACCCGATTGTGCCGACACTGATGTCCTGGTTGAGCATAATTAGAAATTTCGTAATGTTTGTAACCAGCAGTCTTAAAAACTTGCTCTGCCATTTGGTACATTTTTACTGTGGTTTCATCAGCAGGCAAAGGTTGATCCCCGGCTTTGTAGTAACGTCCAAAGGCAGTTCCAGGTTCAATTGTCATATCATAGACAGATATATGAGTCGGCGATATGGCTATAGCTTTCTCTAAAGACTCTTGCCAACTATCTAAAGTGTGATGTGGTAATCCGGAAATTAAGTCTATGCTGAATTCGGGAACCTCCACCTGACGAATTAAGTCTATAGCTGTGAAAATCTCTGAGACTGAGTGTGATCGCCCAGAAATTTGCAACAAATCTTCTTGAAAGGCTTGTACACCTAGACTCACCCGATTCACGCCTGCACTGCGATAACCTTGCAGATGAGCCAAATCAAAGGTACCCGGATCCATTTCCATAGATATTTCTGCTGATGGTAATATCCCGAACCTTTTTTTTAGGGTTTCCACTAATCGCTGCAATTGATTTTTTGATAAAAGTGAAGGAGTTCCACCACCAAAAAAAATTGTTTCTAAAGGTTGACCGAGAGATGGTGTAACGTTAATTTCTTGACAGAGAACTTCAACATATTGGGAGATAGTGCCAGAACTTTCACCACGCAAGCGATCCCCGACAACGGATACAGGGAAATCACAGTAAAAACATCGTCGTCGGCAAAAGGGGATGTGTAAGTAAGCAGAACTTGGATTGATAGAAACAGTTACTTGATGACTCATTTAAGAAAAATTAAATTATAATTATTCATATTACAAACAATAAAATTTAGTATCTTAATTTCCTCAAATAATCCAAAAATTATGATAAATCTGTAGCGCATCCTCAAGAAGAAAGAGTGGAGAGTATGTGGTCAATCCAAATCCCAAATCCAGAATCGGTTGACTGGTGTTTAAATTATAAAAAAATGAAAAATTTAAACAAGAAAACTCTTTGGTTATAATAATTGCAGATGTTGTCAGACTAAGCTATATAGTATGACCATAATTATTCATAAATCTATCAATACTTACCGATGAGGCGAAAAATGCTTCTCTCAAGGTAGTACAGTCGTAGGAAACAACACGATCATGCTTGATGCCATTATCATTCTCTCATTCATCCTGGCAGCAGCGGGAGTAGGGTTTTACAGCCCGGAGTTGCTACCAATTGACACTCTCAGTCGGGTAAGTAACGTACATGCCTTACGCTTTGTTTTCGCTGTTTTTGGCGCAATCATTGGAGGTGCCGTCGGATTAAGTTTCCAGATAGGATATCGTCGCCTTGAATCTCAAGTGCGGGAGTTGCCTTTGGAAGTTATCTTGACTCGTGCTATTGGCTTAGTAATTGGGCTATTAATCGCGAACTTAATGCTAGCGCCTCTGTTCCTGCTACCAATCCCAGCAGATTTTGGCTTTATTAAGCCATTAGTGGCAGTGACGGGCAGCATAATTCTGTCATATACAGGCATGAATTTAGCCGATACCCACGGACGCGGGTTGCTACGACTCCTTAATCCCAATACCGTAGAAACACTGGTAGTCGAAGGAACTCTCAAACCTGCTAGTACTAAGGTTTTAGACACCAGTTGCATTATCGATGGTCGGATTGAAACACTGTTAGAAACAGGATTTTTAGAGGGGCTGATAATTGTACCACAGTTTATCCTGCAAGAATTGCAACAAGTTGCAGACGCTAGCAAAGATCAAAAGCGGGTACGAGGAAGGCGAGGACTAGAAATTCTTAACCGCGTTAAAGCAGCTTACAGCGATCGCATCGTGATCAACCCAGCCGATTATGACGATATAGCCACAGTAGATGCAAAGTTAGTGCGGTTTGCCCAAGAAATTAACGCTACACTCCTGACAAATGACTACAACTTGTCTAAAGTTGCCAGTGTACAGAAAGTACCTGTTTTAAACGTTAACGACTTGGTGAATGCAGTTCGTCCCAACTATTTGCCAGGGGACAATATAGACTTGAAAATTCTTAAAGAAGGCAAAGAACCCAGTCAAGGAATTGGCTATCTAGATGACGGTACAATGGTTGTCGTTGAAGAAGGCAGCCCTTATGTGGGAGGCGAAGTCCGAGTAGTTGTCACAAGTTCTTTACAGACTTCAGCCGGACGGATGATTTTTGCCAAACCCCAAGCTTCAGCATTGGCATAGAAAAATGGTACGTTCCATTAGAGTTAAACATTGTGTTCGGTGCAGTCAACCTGCACCGACTTTGTTTAGAGTGAAGTACGAAGAAGATGGAGGATGGGTTTTTGTGTGTCCTCATTGTTGGCCGCAAATTAGTGAAAATAACCCGTTTTATATTTACGGTGGAACATGGAAGGCTGAGAAAAAAAAGAATTAAGCTTTCATGCATGTTAAATATTGGCAACAATTAAGGCATATTTTGTGAGTTTGAAGCAATCCTTACCTGTCAATTGTAGGTAGTACTTTGTCTACCCACAATTGATTTACAACTTTACATAAAAAAATCCCTTTTACAAATTGCTAAATTCTCAGTTCTTTCTCTTTAAAAGTTTTTTAAAGTTTTATTTTTGTGTAAAAATACCTGTTGAAATTAATTCAACATATCTGTTTAATAGGAGATCTCAGAAAATAGAAATCAGTAGCTCTATGACAACTCCTCTAGTTAACCAGAATTTTTTGACAAGAGTTTGTTTAAAAATTTATAAATACTCTAAGGAACGTATAGAAAATCCTAGATGGTTTTTTATGCTGGTTACTAGTCGATTTAAGAATGTTCCTCTTTTGAAAAACTTTTTTTTTAAACCTCATTTAATAAAAAAAAATAATCAAGGAAACTATTCGCTTTTTCCAGAGATGAATGTAGATGATGTTGTCAACTCTTTAAATAAAGAAGGTTTTCATTTAGGATTTAAGCTGCCAAAAAATATTTTACAGGAAATACAAGACTTTGCTAGTAGCACAAATTGTTACGGCGATGGAGAGTACTCCCTTGGCTTCTGTTACTCTGAAAAAGAAAAAGCAGAGGCAAAGCTTAGGAGAACTTTTAAAAGGGGAGATTATTTTAATAGTAATTTGCTCTGTACAGCTATTAAAAAACTCACCAACGATCCAAAATTACTGGAAATTGCCGCTAAATATTTAGGCGGTTCTCCTGTGTTGACAGGAACTCGTCTTTGGTGGTCATTTGCAGTAAATGAACAAGATAAGCATCTTCTTGTCGAAAAAATGACGTTTCTTTCAACAAGTGACACGACTAAAGAAGGTGCTTACTTTTTTCATTACGATTTAGATGACTATTATTTCTTAAAAATCTTCTTCTATATCTTTGATGTCGATTTAGATAATGGTGCTCACGTTTGTGTTCGTGGCAGTCATGACAAGAAGAATCTTGCTCATCTGCTGTCGTTCTTCAGAAGACGTTCCGATCAGGATATTATTGACTTTTACGGTGCTGAAAATGTAGTACCTATCTGTGGAAAAGCTGGCTTTGGATTTGCGGAAGATACATTTTGTTTTCATAAGGCAATGATACCAACTCATCGAGATCGCCTGATGCTACAAATACAATTTGCTCTAACTGATTATGGAAACCACAATGATTTAGTAGAACCTTCAGCACTAAAAAAAATTGTTTAAGCTGTGTAGATACGCAACAATACAGTGAGTCTCTACATGGGTAGGTATAGCAGTCCTAAATCATTTATAAAATTCTCTCTCTCTCTCTCTTTCTTTCCTTGGCGTTCTTGGCGTTCTTGGCGTCTTCTCTGCGAGACGCTGCGCGTTCGTCGTCAGACGTGGCGTCAGCCAAGGCGGTTCAATCAAAAAATAATTTTCACGACTCAATTAGGATCGCTATAGTAACTGCTATCGCTCATAAATTTCAAGAGGTAAGAAGTCTGGATCTTTAAAGAAAGTAAATTTTCGACCCGTCATTTCATCAATTCTGATATTTTCTACCTCTACACCTTTTGCGATTAAATCTAGAACTGTTTGCTCGATATCATCAACTTCAAAAGCGAGATGTCTTAAGCCACAAGCCTCTGGCTGACTGGCTCTTTCAGGAGGCGTAGGAAAGGAAAATAGCTCAATTTGAGAGTTTTCTCCAACTCGTAAATCTAATTTATAAGAATTCCTGTGAGCGCGAAAAGTCTCTTGAATAATGGAAAAACCTAATACTTCTACATAAAACTTTTTTGCTTGTTCATAATTAGAACAAATAATTGCTACATGATGAATTCCTGTAGTTTTCATTCTACTTTAAAATTTTTATTGAACGATATATTAACTGAATAGCAGATAGGGCAGGCGATACGCCCACCCCATCAATTATGAATCTTGCAAAACAGTCTTGGAAACAATCCGGGTTTTCTTGCGATCGCTTTCCGATAAATCTTGTCCAGCTTGCAAGCGGGTGGCAGAAGTTTGCAACACTGTTGCTGCACTTGTGTCTCCCATTTGCAACGCAGTTTTGGCAGCCGTTTGAAGCATTGTTGCGGCACCAGCGCGATCGCCTTGTTGTAATTTTGCCTCTGCTAGTTGTGTTTGCCGATACTTTGCTAATGCCAAAATCGATTGTTGCACCTGACTATCAGGAGACGGTTGGTAACCTTGAATAACATTTACCTCAACTGGGATTATTTCTGAAAGTAACCCAGTTTGGTTTTGGGTAGGATCGTCGTAGCGGATTTGCAAAGTGGCAATAGTTTGTCTGCCTTCTGGTAGGTGCCCTATATAAAGGTTTGCTAGAATTATGCGTTCCACATCCTTCATCAAATCTCCCAGGCGCACTGCAAACTGACTATCAGTTTCTTGCTGCACTGGCAATTCAATTGTGTCTGGAGCGACTTGGGCAATAGGTTTTAGTTCCGCTAACCGGACATTAGGCACTAGAGAGAATAACAAATAGGCATTCGTCAATCCTACCGTTATCATGCGGTTGAAAAGACGACCAAAGGCATCTACCGCTTCCTCTGGTTGTTGAATAAAAGACAACGTACCGCCAGCAGCATCGGCAATTTTTTCTAGAACATCTTGGTTCCAATTATCTCCAAATCCCAAAGTGTTCAAAGTCAAATTATAGTTAGTTGCCAATTGAGCAAATTTCAAACAACGATTGTTATCACCGTGTTCATTTTCACCATCAGTTAATAAAAAAGCTTGCGAAATAGTTTCTTTTTTTCCCTTCGCTAATTCTTCAATGCCTAAACGCAAACCTTCATCAATTGAAGTGCCTCCATCAGCATTAATGCGGTTAATTTGCTGTTTGATGCGTTCGGGTTTGTCGAGAACTTGATTGGAGATTAAGACTTTAGCGTGGTGATCGAAAACGACAACACTGAGACGATCCTCAGGATTAAGGCGATCAACAATGTTATTTGCCGCTCTCTTCACAGTTTCTAAAGGTTGCCCATTCATCGAACCACTGCGGTCAAGAATTAAGCATAAATTCAGTGGGACGCGGCGATCTAAATTTTCTGCGATCGCCGCAACAGAAATTGACAACTGACGCTGAGTGTTACGTTGATTGGCGTCCAAATTACCATCAATTAGAGCTGGCTGCAAGCTAACTTTCATAAATTCAACATCCTATCCAAGATATATAGCATTCCTAATCTAAGTTGCGAAACACTCTCCAGTTGCAAGGGAGCGATCTCTAAGGCTGGTAACGGGTAATTAGGTAATGGGAAGATAATTATCTCTTTCCTAATGCCCTTTTACCCATCACCAATAACCATATATATCGCTGCTAACAACTTGAGTTATTAATAATATTCACACCTTCTAAAGTAGGTTAGCAAAAATAAACGTAACAGGTTATGGTCATCTTAGGAACTGATAAGATTTTCCCTGAGTTGTAAGCGATGAGAGTTTTTGAAGTACAAAGGATAAATGACGAAGAATTGTCAATATAGCTTCATTATTAATATATAACAGTCCTATTTGATCTGTGAAAACTCCTTAAAGAGAGTGTAAAGCAGCTAACAGTTGACACTCAACCATCAGCGTGTTCATTTTACAAATCATCTTAGCCAATCAATTGAGTCATGTGAAGTTTCCTGCTCAAGAGCGAGAAATCCACACCTCCAATAAAGCTAGCATCGCGCTAGGATGTATTACAGTTAACTAACAGCATTTATTCAGGCAACAGTTGCTATGGACATTTCCCCCATCAAGGCTGTTCAAGCCCCCTATTACGGAGATAACTTCTACCGTACACCGCCACCAGATTTACCTTCCCTACTGTTGAAGGAGCGGATTGTCTATCTTGGGATGCCACTGGTAGCTGCTGTCACGGAATTGATCGTTGCCGAGCTGCTCTTTTTGCAGTCAGACGATCCAGAAAAACCGATTAAAATCTACATTAACTCTACTGGCACCTCCGGTTACAGCGGCGACCCCGTCGGCTTTGAAACAGAAGCCTTTGCCATCTATGACACGATGAAATACATCAAACCCCCCATCCACACCATCTGCATTGGTTCGGCATTGGGCATGGCAGCGATGTTACTTAGTGCAGGGACAAAGGGTTGTCGTGCCAGTTTGCCAAACGCTTCCATTGTCCTGCACCAACCGAAGAGCTTCGCTCAAGGTCAAGCAACAGATATTCAAATTCGGGCTAAGGAAGTTCTGGCGAATAAGAGGACAATGCTGGATATCTTATCTCGCAACACAGGTCAATCCAACCAAAGAATTGAGAAGGATATGGATCGCCTCTTCTACATGACTCCCTATCAAGCTAAAGAATATGGTTTGATTGACCGAGTTTTTGAAAAAGAAGAACTTGCACATCCTCCAATACCAGCTGGAGTCCTCTAATGAGTGCTGAGTGCCTATTCAGTCCTGAGTGCTGAGTGCTGAGTGCTGAGTAAATAGTGACTGAGATTGCGTCGAAATTTAGAATGTTTCTTTCTTCACTTTTTTCAGACTCAGGACTCAGTACTGATTATCAGGACTCAGCACTCAGGACTCAACACTGATTATCAGCACTCAGCACTCAGCACTGACTTGGGACTCAGCACTGATTTACTCCCTCATCTATATTTATAAATGGAGTCGCAAAAATGCCTATAGGTGTGCCGAAAGTTCCCTACCGGATGCCAGGGGAACAATATACACAGTGGATTGATATTTACAATCGTCTTTACCGAGAACGTGTCATCTTTTTGGGTAAAGACATTGATGATGAAATTGCTAACCAAATTATTGCCGTGATGTTGTATCTGGATTCTGAAGATCCAGGTAAAGACATATCTTTGTACATAAATTCCCCAGGTGGTATGGTCACCTCTGGCTTGGCAATTTACGATACGATGCAACACATCAAGTCAGATGTGGTAACGATTTGTGTAGGTTTAGCAGCATCAATGGGGTCATTCCTATTAGCTGCTGGTACTAAAGGCAAACGAATTGCATTGCCTCACTCGCGAATTATGATTCACCAGCCTTCAGGCGGCACTCGCGGGCAAGCAAGCGATATCGAAATTGAAGCCAGGGAGATTCTGCGAATGCGTCACCAACTCAATGGAATTTACGCTCAAAACACAGGGCAGCCTTTGCCAAAGATTGAAAAAGACATGGATCGTGACTTTTTCCTGTCCGCTGAAGAGGCAAAGGAATATGGTTTAATTGACCGTGTGATTGACGAACGCCCGTAAAATTAGGGAGTAGGAGAGGAAGAAAGCACCGGAGGCAGGGGGAGTAGAGCAGCAGGGGGGGAAAGAGTTGATAGACAATTAGTTTTTTCCTCCCCTGCACCCCCTGCCTCCCCTGCTCTTTTTTAAGAGGGTTGGGGGATCTCTTCTGCGTAAGTCCTCTGATGATTCCCCACTCCTCACTTGAAAGTGTGAAGAGTGAACTTTAAATTAGAAAACTAGTCTTTAATATAATAACTTCAAGCGTTAAGCTTAACGCTGGTATTTGATAGCTGATAGCTCAAGATGGATCTTGGAGATTGCTACCGTTTGTTGGGTTTAAGGTCGGGAGCCTCTTTCACCGACATCAAAGTGTCTTACCGCCGACTGGCGCAGCAATATCACCCTGATATAAACCCAGATGACAACAAAGCTAAAGAAAAGTTTATTGCCTTAACTGAGGCATACAAATTGCTGTTGCAAGTTGTATTACCAGAAGAAACAGCCCACCAATTAAGTGAGTTTTCTTCCCCTGCACGTCAACAAAAAAAGACGATGCAGACAGAGCCAGTCTCAAAGGAGACAGTAAAGGAAAAACTACCGACAATAAAGCCACCTAATCTGGTAGAAATAGAAAAACGGTTGAAGTGGAAAACTTACGATCAGTTACAGAGGTTTTTAAGAGAAAAACGCTTTCCACAAGCCATTGCTTTGGCGGAAGCCTTAGCCGCTCGTTTACCAGAAGATCCAGAAGTGCGTCAGTGGTTGGCGATCGCCTATCAAATCTGGGGACGAGCGTTAGTTGTACAAAATCAGCCCCAGAAAGCTAGAATCTATTTAAAAAAAGCCTTAAAGACAGATCCTTATAATAAGTCTCTATGTCTTGAAGTACAGCGCGATTTCCAACTGTTGGAGGAGATTTGTTAAGGATTTACAAACAAAGGCATGAGACATTCTGCGGAGTGCAGAAGCGAATGAGTTCATATACAATTCAGCACTGAATTTCAAGCCTCAAGATCGCTCGCTTACTGGCTCCCCTCTCCCAAACTTGGAAGGGGTGCATTCTCTTGAGGGCGAGTTAACTCCCCAATTTAGTAAGTGCCTCTCCCGTAACTCGACAGATTCGCCACTCATCTAGAATCGATGCTCCCATACGGCGATAATTATGAAAGAATAGGGCGAAACCCACAGCTTTTCCTGTGTCTTATGCTACAATTACATCTGCGTATTTTTTTCGCCAAACAGATGCTTTTGGAGTTCTAAAGCATTGCCAGTAACTGCATCAGATAATTTTCCATATTCTGCCAGTGCTTGAATCAAATAGAATAGCACGCTGCAATCTTTTGGTTCGGCAAAACGTAAAACTAAATCACTATTATAAGTCATTAGTCATTTTTCCTTAGTTCTCAGTCTTTAAGTCTAAGGAAAAATGATTAATGATTAACGAATCTTTATATCAACCATCCCTTTAAACGTTTTGCGATATGAGGACGTCGTAATTTCCGCATAGCTTTGCTTTGAATTTGTCGCACTCGTTCGCGGGAAAGATTGAACATATTACCAACTTCTTCTAAGGTACAAGGTTCACTGGTAATCAAACCGTACCTTAACGAAATCACATCTTTTTCTCGTGGCGTCAGTACATCACCCAAGACTTCCCAAATCTCCTGACGCATCATGGTTTCGTTCATTTTTGCTTCTGGAGATTGATTATCTTCATCTTCTAGCAAATCCATCAACTCAGTGTCTTCTTCTTTACCAACCCGGTGATTAAGGGAAAGTGCTTGACGCCGTAGTTGTTGCAATTGGCGTAGTTGTTGCGGGGGAATTTCTAAAGCCTCCGCCATTTCCACTTCGGTTGGATTGCGACCTAATTTTTGTTTGAGTTCTCGTTGCGCTTTTTTAAGTTTGTTAAGTTTTTCAACAATGTGAATCGGTAAGCGAATTGTCCTCGCATCGTTAGCGATCGCTCTTGTAATTGCTTGTCTAATCCACCAATAAGCGTAGGTAGAAAATTTATACCCTTTATCTGGATCGAATTTTTCTGTAGCACGATTTAAACCCATTGCTCCTTCCTGAATCAAATCCAGGAAAGGAACACCGCGATTGAGATACCGCTTGGCGATTGACACTACCAACCGCAGATTGGAGCGAATCATTTTGCGTTTTGCTACACGACCTAGATACAAACGATGTTCTAGCTGCTTTTCCGTCATTCCCAACTGGGATGCGACATTTTCTTTGGTAGGTTGGAGTTCCAATTTTTCTGGCAAAGAACATTGTAACTCTCTAACTTCTTCTATAAACCGCACTCGCCGCGCCAACTCTACCTCTTCATCCGGCTTCAGCAACGGATATCGCGCCATCTCCTTAAAAAACGCGCCTACAGCGTCATCATGCTCGGTCTTATTGTATCCCGAGGGTCGTGCTGCTGCCATTTCATCCCCATCGCGCTCTCCTGGTTCCAGATTTTCGGCAATTTGGGAGAGTTCCTCTGCTACTGCCTCTAATCCGCTTGAAGATGGTTCCATATCAGCAGCATTATCTATAATCTCCATTGTTTCCAATGTTCCCAATTCAGCAATATTCATAGTTTCTTTCAGAGATGGTTGCTTTTTTTGGTACGTAATTTCTCTAACTGCCGATCTAAAATGCTGACTAATTACGCTACACCCACATCATTAGCATCTAAATATTCTCTGTCAAGCATTTATAATCAAGCAGACGGCTGTCTTTATTTCTCATTACACCGTGTATACCTATGACAATGAGAAATTAAATCTATTTACTTCATACCCTGGTAAATTTAGATAAATCTCATAAAAATGGAGTGGTAGAACACGTTAAAAGTTTTTAGTTTCACAAGCATTTCGCCATTGGTCGCCACTTGATCAGCTAGTAATACTTGTAAAATAATATTTTCAGTAAGAGCGTGTTTTTCCCAAACATTTATAGCTAATAGAGTGACGGCACTTGCTTAAATGCTTACTTGTTTTGATTTCAACACATATTTCGCTCATTTTTTCTAGGCTACAAAATTTTTTCACCCCTCCATCAAAAGTTCTGTATTCTAACAATTATAAGATTTATACTTGCCCATTGCCAATACTTAAATGTTTCTATATTTTCCATTTTTTTCTACTCTTTATGCATTGGCAGATGTTGAAGATTTTTGGAGACGTACCACTGATAGCCCTTTTCCTATTGGTGTCAAATTAATAGGTTAAAGTTTACAGAGAGAATGGTCTTTATCAAGGTTCCCATACACTTAAAGGCTTTAATATCTATCAATAGGGGGAAAAGAAGTATTCCTTCTTCAGGAATCAGAGGAAAAATCCGGAGAAAAAACTAAAATTGATTGATTTTATCAGCGGAATGACATAAGAGGAAACTTATCAAGTATTATGTCTTATGACAGTATTGATAAATACATTTTTAAGTAACGGAAGCCGATAGTTAGAGTTGAGTTGACAAGGTTAATATTGACCAACAGGCTCTCTCGAAATAAAAGAGCGATTAATTTAGAAACCATATTTATGTATATGAATGGCTTAATACCTCTAGTAGTTGCTGAATCTGGTAGCTCGTACAATCTTGGTATACCGGGGATAACCGGACATCAGTGGATTGAAGTCCTCGTAGATTGTCCGGGAAACACAGAGCTATATGTGTATCGATTGCCAGGGCAGTTAGAAGTAAAACCAGGTGATATTTTAACTGTGCCATTTGGGGCTCAAATGTTAGGAGGGATAGCCATTCGTTTACTGACACAACCCCCAGTAGATATACCTCTCGAGAAAATTCGAGACGTACAAGATGTCGTTAGTGAAGAATTTTTCCCAACGACTTACTGGGAACTGTTGAATAAAGTCGCAGCATACTACTATACACCCTTAATTCAAGTTATACGTGTCGCTTTGCCACCAGGTTTACTAGGAAGATCGCAGCGTCGAATTCGGCTTATAAAGGGGGAAGGGGGAGAAGGGGAAAACCAAAAGGAGATCAAGGGACAAAAAAGGCAAATTAGCAGAAATTTTCCCCAATTGCCCACTCTCATGCCTTTCCTAAGTCCTGTAGCTCGGGAGATTCTAGAAATATTAAGCGCACAAGCAGATGGAGACTATAGCTTTAGCTACCTGCAAAAACAAGTAAAAGCTGCTTACCGGGGAGTTAGAGAGTTGCAGCAACGTGGTTTGGTAGAAAGTTACTTGGAACCTCCACGACAGACTAAACCAAAGCAACAGAAAGCAGCAATTCTCGTAGGCAGTACTTTAGATCCCGACTTAACAACTCGTCAGCGAGAAATTTTAGAAATCCTGCGACAGCGGGGTGGTGAGTTATGGCAAAGTGAATTGTTGCAAATTTGTCATGCAAGTACCTCCACTCTCAAGACGTTAGAGAAAAAAGGTTACATAGTCGTTCAGGAACGAGAAGTATTGCGAACAGCTTCTTTCGAGCAATCTGAGGAGATGAAGGGAGAACAAGCAAAATCCCTGACTCCCTTTCAATTACAAGCCTTGAAGAGCATTACTCAACTTGATGGATATGCTACAGTATTGTTACATGGGGTAACAGGTTCGGGAAAAACAGAAGTTTATTTGCAAGCGATCGCACCTCTATTAGCCCAGGGGAAGTCAGCCCTCGTTTTAGTACCGGAAATTGGACTCACACCCCAACTGACAGATCGTTTCCACTCGCGTTTTGGCAATAAAGTCAGCGTTTACCACAGTGCTCTCTCAGATGGCGAACGTTACGATACTTGGCGACAAATGCTGACTGGAGTTCCCCAAGTTGTGATCGGTACGCGGAGTGCCGTTTTCTCACCTTTGCCAAACTTGGGATTAATTATATTAGATGAAGAACACGATAGCAGCTTTAAACAGGATTCACCCATCCCTACATACAACGCTCGTACTGTCGCTCAATGGCGTGCAGAATTAGAAAATTGCCCCTTGATCTTAGGTTCGGCAACTCCCTCCCTAGAAAGTTGGGTGAGTGTTAGCCTTACTGAGAGACAAGACAGGAGTTATGACTCTCCCTCCCTCTTTCACTACCTGTCACTTCCCGAACGTGTCAACTCCCGTCCTTTACCACCTATAGAAGTGGTAGATATGCGGCAAGAGTTGCAGCAGGGAAATAAGTCAATTTTCAGCCGATCTCTTGAATCCGCTTTGCAGGAGTTACAACAAAAACGTCAACAAGGAATTTTATTTATCCATCGGCGGGGACATAGTACTTTTGTCTCTTGCCGCAGTTGTGGATATGTGATTGAGTGTCCTCACTGTGACGTGTCATTGTCATATCACCAGAGCGAGGAAGGTGCGCCACAATTGTTGCGATGTCATTACTGTAACTTTGTGCGATCGCATCCGCAAAACTGTCCTGAATGCAGTTCTCCTTATCTTAAAAATTTTGGAAGCGGAACTCAACGAGTGGCACAGGAGTTAGCAAAGCAATTTCCCGAACTGCGCTTCATCCGTTTTGACAGCGATACGACTCGCACCAAAGGGGCACACCGCACGCTATTAACTCGATTTGCTAATGGTGAAGCAGATTTGTTAGTCGGCACGCAAATGCTGACTAAGGGATTAGATCTGTCTCAAGTGACACTTGTCGGTGTTGTTTCAGCCGATGGGTTATTGCATCTGTCTGACTATCGTGCTAGTGAACGGGCGTTTCAAACCTTGACACAGGTGGCAGGACGTGCAGGTAGAGGAGAAGATCCAGGAAGGGTGATTATTCAAACTTATACTCCAGAGCATCCTGTCATCGAGGCAGTAAAACATCACGATTATCAATCTTTCACTCAAGCCGAATTAGAACAAAGGCAGGCGCTGAATTATCCTCCCTACGGACGGTTGATTTTATTACGGTTGAGTAGCCTATCTTCCATAAGCGTGGAGAATGTTGCCCAGACCATAGCAACAGCTTTATCGGCACATGCAGGGTTAGAAATATTGGGACCAGCACCAGCTAATATTTTACGGGTAGCTAATCGTTATCGCTGGCAGATCCTGCTGAAGTTTCCTCCTCATACATTACCACAGTTGCCGAATTGGGAGGAAGTCAGAGCGCTTTGTCCCCAATCTGTCAGTTTGACTATTGATGTTGACCCAATAAATATGATGTGATGATATTCGGTAAAAGATAGCTGTCACTCTCAAGGTTATAGCTATAAATCATAAAGTCCGCGCTCGTCTGGTTTGATTCGCTCCCCGTGTCGCTAGTCAAAACAATTACTGAGATTTATAATTATGTAAGTATAAAAATCCGGTTATGTCATCGTTAGTTATGCTTACTCCCGTTATTAAGTGTAAACTTACCGATGCAATTTCTGCTCGAACTCTCCCTAAAAAGTAGTATAAAGGGCATCGAAAGGAGTAAATATACTGATAAGTTCTTCATAAAGAGAATATCTAAATTTTTTCTAATTCATGTTGCAAGGATTTTTTCAAATTGCTCTAACGCTACTTATTGTTGTAGCGCTGACTCCTATCTTAGGAGACTATTTAGCGCGTGTTTTTATGGCAAACAAAACAATTCTCGACCCTGTGATGATGCCTGTAGAAAAGTTTATCTACTTTCTTGGTGGTATTGACACACAAAAAGACATGACGGGTCGCCAGTATGCGTCTGCAGTGCTTATCAGTAATTCGGCAATGGCGATTCTGGTCTTTGTGCTGCTGATATTTTCAGCAAAATTACCGCTAAATCCAACGCATTTGAAAACGCCTTCATGGGATACAGCGTTGCATACAACTATTTCATTCGTCGTCAACGGTGATTTACAACATTACTCAGGCGAGACAACCATGTCATATTTAGCCCAAGTAGCTGCTTTGGGTTTCTTAATGTTTGTTGCTCCCGCAACTGGGGCTGGAGTAGGGATTGCCTTTATTCGAGGTTTGACAGGCAGACCATTGGGAAATTTTTACGTTGATTTAACTCGTTTTATCACACGAGTTTTATTACCCATATCACTTGTGGGGGCAGTGTTATTGCTGATGACTGGTGTACCGGAAACTTTCGCACCCCCAGCGACAGTAACAACCTTGGAAGGGGCAACTCAAACAATAGCCTGTGGTCCAGTCGCTCATTTTGAGAGCATTAAGATGTTAGGGGAAAATGGAGGTGGTTTTTTTGCTGTTAACTCTGCCCATCCCTATGAAAATCCTAATGGTGCTTCTAATCTGTTAGAAATAGTGGCTCAGCTTTGCATTCCCACAGCTTTTATTTATACCTACGGTGTATTTACAGGTAACAAAAAGCAAACCTGGTTGCTTTTTTGGATGGTTTTTGCCATTTTTGTTGTTCTAATTACGATGAGTGCAGTGGTTGAGTACCAAGGCAATCCCTTAGTTAATTATCGACTGGGAGGACAGCAGCCGAATTTAGAAGGCAAAGAAGTGAGATTGGGTTGGGCCCAAACGGCTTTATTTGCAGTTACTACCACCGGAACTATGACTGGCGCAGCCAACGGCGCGTTTGATTCCCTGATGCCTACAACTAACTTTTGCACCCTTGTGAATATGTTTCTTCAAGTTATTTGGGGATCGTTGGGTACAGGTACGGCTCATTTGTTTATCTACCTACTGTTAGCTATGTTTTTGAGTAGCTTGATGGTTGGGCGATCGCCGGAATTTTTAGGACGCAAGATTGAAAAATGGGAAATTACCTTAATCGGCTTGGTTGTACTCATCCATCCCTTATTGATTTTATTTCCTACCAGTATCACCCTTACTTTTCCCAATAGCTTAGCAGGCGTTAACAATCCGGGCTTTCACGGGCTAATTCAGGTAGTCTATGAGTATGCCTCAGCTGCTTCTGGCAATGGTTCTAGGATGGCTGGATTAGGAAATAGTCAACCAGCATCTACTGCGCTATGGTGGAATTTGAGTACAAGCCTTACCCTCTGGGCGGGACGATTTATTCCAATCATTACCCTGCTGCTTCTAGCCGATAGTATGTACCACAAAAAACCTACACCGATGAGTTCCATGACATTGCAGACAGATACTAATTTATTTATAGGAGTGACTGCTGCCACCATTCTCATTCTAGGGATACTAACATTTTTCCCTGTTTTGGCTTTGGGACCCTTAGCTGAAGCATTTCAACTGGGAATCGGACAGTAAACAGCCAAGAGTGATATAGCAGTCCTATTTAACTTGTGAAAAACTCCTTTAACTGACTCTGAACGGTTAACAGTTAACGGTCAACTGTCAAAACGTACTCAGTTTTTGATAAGCATGCTAATAAATAATAGCTGATAGAGGTTTTCAATATGTATAATTCAGAGTTTTTCCGACCATATGTCTTAATGGAAAATAATTTGCATTTTTCACAGGTTCTCAAAACAGAAGAGGTTCGGACAACGGGCAATACTGCGAAACCACAAATCAATCTTATACCCTATGCACCACTGTTATTTGCATCAATTTGCTTAATAGTTAGTTGGAGAATTGCCGTTGTTATTTCTCGATTAAGTGTTCGCAAGTCTCCGCAAAATGGTAAATTACCTATAAACCGCTTTCAAGAAATTCCCTGTTGTAACTGTCAATTTTTTCAGGAAAACCATTATCTTAATTGTGCAGTACAACCATCTATTGTTTTAACCAAACAAGCGCTCAATTGCTCTGACTACTTGCCTAACAGTAGCGTAAACGAACCAAAATCTACCGATGATCATCTCCGCTAATGCCTACATTCCCTTTCCACGTCCGCTTGTCTACGCAACCTATCGAGACAAGTTGACAGAACTTGTGTCCTACTTACCAGATATACGCGGGATTGATATTAAGTCACGGCGTGAGGAAGGCGGACTGCTCCACTTTGTCAACGAGTGGCATGGAGGTGGAGAAATTCCTCTGGTAGCGCGTGCCGTACTCAGTGAGGCTATGCTTTCTTGGACTGATATTGCCACTTGGAACGAGTCAGAGTTTACTACAGTGTGGCGCATCAATACACACGCATTTACTGAAGCAGTTCACTGTACTGGCAAGAACAGCTTCCTTGAAATGGAAAACGGTACGCTGATTGAAAATCGCGGTGTCCTCACTATCGATCCCAAGCAAATTAAGAATGTGCCTCAATTCCTTGCAGGTACAGTCAGTCAAACAGTTGAAGATTATTTAAGTAAGAAAATTGAACCAAATCTCCATCAAGTGGCTGAGGGGGTTCGTCTTTATTTAGAGCAGAAGCAGAAAAAGAAAAATTCTGGCATATAGTATAGCAAATTAAGGAGGTAATTTTTAAATATTTAATATAATACGCAATTTTATAAATCGCGGTGTTGGCTCAATGGTACTCAGTGGCACATAGAAAATCCCCAATTTCATCATGATGGACTCCCCAAATTCCTCTTCATCTCGATCCTCTCGTTCTCTTAAGAGCGATCGCCGTCAGGCACGCAAACGGTCGAAGATCAGCATGAAAGGACTCTACCAAAGAGCTATCAAAGATGCTTTCATCAAGCTTAATCCCAAGTATGCAATTAAAAATCCGGTGATGTTTTTAGTTTGGATCAGTGCCATCATCACTTTACTGCTAACAATCGATCCCAACCTATTTGGTTCAGTTGCAGGTAAAAACCCACGATTGTTCAATGGATTAGTTGGAGGGATTTTGTTCTTCACTGTCTGGAGTGCTAACTTTGCTGAAGCAGTGGCTGAAGGGCGGGGGAAGGCACAAGCCGATGCTTTACGAGCAACACAGTCAGAAATAATTGCTAAAAAATTATCCCAAGATGGCTTAGTGATTGAAGTTCCTTCCACAAGCTTGGAGCGTGGCAGTACCGTATACGTAGTTGCTGGTGATATCATCCCTGCTGATGGGGAAGTGATTATGGGTGTTGCATCGGTTGATGAATCGGCAATTACCGGGGAATCAGCACCAGTACTGAAGGAAACAGGCTCGGATGTAGTTAGTTCTGTCACAGGTGGGACTCGCATTATCTCGGATGAACTTATCATCCGCATTACAGTAGATCCAGGCAAAGGATTTCTTGACAGAATGATTGCCTTAGTGGAGGGAGCAGAACGTGCAAAAACACCAAATGAAATTGCTCTAACAGTTTTACTAGCAGTTCTGAGTTTAGTATTTCTATTTGTCGTCGTGACTCTGCCAGCGATCGCTAACTACGTCAAAATTCCAGTCAATGTCACCGTATTGATTGCTATATTAGTAGCCTTAATTCCCACCACAATTGGGGGATTACTGAGTGCGATCGGAATCGCTGGTATGGATCGAGTTGCCCAATTTAACGTCATTGCGACTTCCTGTCGGGCAGTAGAAGCGTGTAGTGATGTCAACATTCTCGTTCTTGACAAAACCGGTACAATTACTTTAGGCAACCGTTTGGCAGAAGAATTCATTCCTATCAACGGTCATTCAATCGAGGAACTTGCCCATGTAGCTTTGGCTGCAAGCGTGTTTGATGATACCTCTGAAGGCAAATCGATTGTCCGACTCGCAGAAGGGTTAGATGCCAAAATTGATTTCGAGCGCGACAAAGCTGAAGCAGTTGATTTCTCAGCAACAACCCGCATGAGTGGCACAAATTTACCATATGGAAGTTTTGCACGTAAGGGCGCAGTATCAGCAATTAAGGGATTTATTGATTCCGGTAACGGAAATGAGACACTAGAACTTGATTCAGTATATGAACAAGTTTCAAAACTTGGAGGTACACCTCTAGCAGTTGCCCTTGATCGTGAAATCTACGGTGTTATTTACCTCAAAGACATTGTCAAACCTGGTATTAAGGAACGCTTCGACCAGTTACGAAGAATGGGAGTGCAGACTACGATGCTGACTGGCGATAACCGCATTACCTCTAGTGTCATTGCCGATGAAGCTGGCGTAGATAACTTTATTGCCGAAGCGACTCCAGAAGACAAAATTTCTGCCATTCAAAAAGAACAAAAAGAAGGCAAAATGGTGGCAATGACAGGGGATGGCAGTAACGATGCGCCAGCGCTTGCTCAAGCCAATGTAGGGGTAGCAATGAATACAGGTACTAAAGCAGCAAAAGAAGCTGCTAATATAGTGGATTTGGACTCCGACCCCACAAAACTAATTGATATTATTAGTATTGGTAAACAATTGCTGATAACTCGAGGTGCACTGACTACATTTTCGATAGCCAATGATATTGCCAAGTATGTGGCTATTCTCCCAGTGCTATTTGCCTCAGCTAAGCTGCAAAGTTTAAATATTATGAGGTTAAACAGCACCAATTCCGCAGTGTTGGCAACATTAATTTATAATGCTTTGATTATTCCTGCTTTGATCCCCTTAGCACTAACAGGAGTCAAGTTTACACCTATGACTCCGAATCAAATGTTGCAAAAAAATATTTTGATTTTTGGCTTGGGAGGCGTGGTTGCGCCGTTTATTGCGATTAAATTGATTGATTTAGTGATTACATCTGTAGGTTTAGTGTGAGTCGTGAAGTCACTAAAACAGTGCTGAGTGCGGAGGAAGAGTGCTGAGTGCTGAGTGCTGAGAAAGAGTAGGAGAAGAATATGTAATTAATCGTACTCCTTATTTGCTTTTAGTACTCAAGACTCAGGACTCAGGACTCAGGACTCAGGACTTAATAGTAGCTGAGTGCTGAGTGCTGAGAAAGAGTAGGAGAAGAATATGTAATTAATCGTACTCCTTATTTGCTTTTAGTACTCAAGACTCAGGACTCAGGACTCAGGACTCAGGACTTAATAGTAGCTGAGTGCTGAGGAGCCAGCGCCGTGGTGGGGTTCCCCAACGCAATATAGGAGTGCGACGGGAAACCCGTATAGGCGCACTGGCTCCCGTTGAGGCGACTGGCGTTGCTGAGTGCGCTCGTAAAAAGTAAAATTAATTGCACGAGCGCACACACATGTCTGACGCCGAACCTTCAGGTATGGAAGAAAAAAAAGATTTATTCCCTTGTAGAGTGCAACAAGAAATAATGCGTCCTTACTTCAATCCGCCCGTTTCGCGCTTGGGGTTACGAGCGCACTCCTGAAGACTACTGAATTCTTACGAATTAAAAATTAAAAATTCGTTTTGGAAAGTTAAGCTATATAGAAGTTGCGTGTCCTGTTTTCTACGAGTCCGCTCCTTCGTTATAACTAACAAATTTTATAGGTTTTCAAAAAATTTATGTCTATTTTTAGAGAAGTTGTCAAAGCAATTCGCATAACTCTTGTTCTGTGGGTGCTGACTGCAATTATTTATCCTTTATTAATTCTTATAGTCGGTCAAGTTTTCTTTCCATTTAAAGCTAACGGTAGCATGATGCCAAATATCAAGGGAGAACTCATTGGCTCAGCTTTGATTGGTCAACAGTTTAAATCTGAGCGGTATTTTTCTGGTCGTCCAAGTGCAATTAAATACAGCCAAGGGAAAGAAGCTAAGCTAACGGGTAAATCTGGAGCAACTAATCTCGCTCCTAGCAATCCAGCCTTATTGAAACGAATTTTAGAAAAGGCCAGTAATCTTAAAGATGATAATATTCAACCAATTCCAGATCTCATTTACACTTCTGGCTCTGGTTTAGATCCACATATTTCAATAAAAGCAGCACGAGAGCAGTTAGAGAAAGTTGCTCGTGCCCGTGGAGTTAGACCAGAAGAAATAGTTTTCTTAATTAATAAATATACAGAAGGAAGATTTTTAGGTATTTTTGGAGAACCTGGAGTTAATGTTTTGAAATTGAATTATGCTCTGGATCTTGATGAACTGAACCGTCAGCAAAATAAATCGTGAAATTCGTTTCGCGTCTAAATATAGAATGAAAGAGTTCTGATATCAACTACCAACTATTAATATTATGACTTTTATCTCATATTATGAAAGTACATCACGGCGGGGGAAACACAAAATTTTTATTGGTATGGCTCCTGGAGTAGGGAAAACCTATCGAATGCTAGAAGACGCTCATGCACTCAAACAACAAGGAATAGATGTCATTATTGGGCTTTTGGAAACCCATGGACGTAAGGAAACGAAGCAAAAGGCAGAGGGGTTAGAGATTGTACCTCGTTTGTCAATTCCTAGTAGTGGGTTGATGTTAACAGAAATGGATACGGATAGGATTATAGCCCGCTTACCGCAATTGGTATTAGTTGATGAACTAGCACATACTAATGTCCCGAATTCGCCACGAGAAAAACGCTATCAAGATGTAGAACTCATTTTGGCAGCCGGCATAGATGTCTACTCAACTATGAATATTCAGCATTTGGAGAGTCTTAATGACTTAGTCGCACGGATTACTAGTGTCGTTGTGCGAGAACGTGTTCCTGATCGCATTCTAGATGAAGCAGATGAAGTGGTTGTCATAGATGTGACTCCCGAAACACTACAAGAAAGGTTGCAAGAAGGCAAAATCTATGCACCTGAAAAAATTCAACAAGCCCTTGATAACTTTTTTCAACGACGCAATCTGATTGCTTTGCGAGAATTAGCATTGCGGGAGGTTGCGGACAACATTGAGGATCATGCTGTTGCTTCTTCTTATCAAGATCAGTTTTGTAATATTCACGAACGGGTTTTAGTGTGCGTATCTACTTATCCTAACTCAGTGCAACTATTACGCCGAGGCGCGAGAATTGCCGGCTATATGAATGCCCCTCTTTTTGCTGTATTTATTGCGAATCCAGATGACTTCCTCACTAAGGAAGAAAGTCTGCACATCGAAACTTCCGAGAAACTGTGCCAAGAATTTGAAGGTACATTTATTCGTGCCACCAGTCATAATGTTGCCCAGTCAATTGCGGAAATTGCTGAAAAATATCGCGTCACTCAAATAGTTATTGGTGCCAGTCTGCGATCGCGCTGGCAAACATTCTTGAAAGGGTCCTTAACTCATAAGTTACTGCGATTACTCAAGAATGTCGATTTGCACATCATTTCTGATTATCATGATAAAAATAGTATGCACCCTTCTGAAACTAAAATAAAAACCTAATCAGGATTTTGAGTAACATTAAATGTATAGTTTTTATATCTCGTTAGCGGCTAAGGCCAACCTACTTAATCCAAAATCCAAAATCTAAAATCTAAAATCTAATGACTCGTGTAATAGGTTTAATAAGTGGCACATCCGTAGATGGTATAGACGCTGCCCTAGTAGAAATTTTTGGTACAGATTTAGATCTTAAAATAGAGTTGGTAGCTGGTGCAACATACCCCTACCCCTCTAACTTGAGAGAAGATATTATGTCCGTCTGTAGTGGGGCGGCAATCTCAATGGCAGAGTTGGCAGAATTAGATGATGCGATCGCCCATGTTTTTGCCCAAGCCGCACTAGATATTCAAAAGAGTGATCAAAAGGCTACTTTGATCGGTTCCCACGGTCAAACAGTTTACCATCTACCAACTAAAGGGGGAGTGGGCGATCTGGCGAGAGCTAACTCTTCTCTCGGCTATAGCCTGCAATTAGGGCGTGGGGCTGTGATTGCTAATTTAACAGGTATGACGACTGTAAGTAACTTTCGTGTAGCGGATATTGCTGTTGGTGGTCAAGGTGCACCTTTAGTACCTCGTGTCGAAGCAGCTTTACTCAGCCATCCCCAGCAATCCAGTTGCATCCAGAATATTGGTGGTATTGGTAATGTTACTTACATGCCACCGCGTGATGACAACTGGTTGACAAAAATTCGTGCTTGGGATACCGGACCTGGAAATAGTCTATTGGATCTGGCGGTACAGCATTTAACTGATGGTGCAAAAACCTACGATGATCAGGGTGCCTGGGCGGCAACTGGGACTCCATGCAATTCCTTAATAGAACAATGGCTGAGGCAAGAGTACTTTCATCTTTCACCACCTAAATCTACGGGTAGGGAATTATTTGGCGTGACTTACCTACATCAGTGTCTCAAAGACGCGGAAGCCTATCAACTAAGTTCGGCTGACATACTGGCGACGCTGACAGAACTGACGGCAGCTTCGATTGTTCACAGTTACGTCACCTTTTTGCCAGAAATGCCACAGCAGGTACTATTGTGTGGCGGAGGTAGTCGCAATCTTTACTTAAAAAATCGGTTACAAATACTGTTGACACCTGTGCCAGTCTTGACCACAGATGAAGTCGGTTTGAGTAGTGATTTTAAAGAAGCGATCGCCTTTGCAGTTTTAGCTTACTGGAGACAGTTAGGTATCCCTGGCAACTTACCAACAGCGACTGGAGCGCGTCAAGAAGTGCTTTTGGGAGAAATTCATACTATAGCAGTAGCCAAAGCTGTTAGGACAAGTTGATTGTAGACGGCTGCAACAGCATGATTTGTATATTGATAATTGTCCTAAGCATCAATCCCTTGCTATAATTTTTAAGCTCATCCCACCTTTAAAAGAAGTGGGATTTCGCGTCCAAAGTCATTTGTATTGTTGTTGACCAATGACTTTGGACGGCGGCAGGGGCGACTCTCCTCCCCTGCTTTGGGGTTGTGATGGGCTTCCTCAGTCGCCATTCTGTGAATCTGCCGGGAGTAGGAGTGAAGACGCTTTAGGAAATTCCATTGGTTTTAATAAACTCTTCTTTTTGCTGTGAGCAATGACTCCTAACGATAAGGATATTAAGGTAGCAATGTCTTAAGAATCTCTGTAGCTGTCTTCTGTGGAGAGTGTCAAAAACACGATATCTTAGCTAGGTGGAGGAGTCTCGTTGCTATCTGATTCGACAAGTGCAGTTTCTTTCACCCGGCGAATCGGTAAATTAGCAATTAAAGCTGTTGTGCGTTGGTTGCTTTCCAACGAAAACTCCAAGCCCTCAACCTCTACTTCCACGTAGCGACAGACAATTTCTAGGATTTCTTGCCGCATCTTTTCTAATGCCTGAGGACTTAAGTCAGCGCGATCATGGGCAATCACTAATTGTAGACGACGTTTCACCTTTTGGCGGCTGGTGTCTACAGTACGAGAAAAAAGTCTGTCTAGAATTTCAAGAATCATAGCTACGGGGACGCTTGATGAGATGAAAGGTTAAATAATCTTTGTCCACAACAATCTTCGGAGACGAGAGAAGATATTTTCGTTATTAGATTGGTCTAACGCCAGAAATTCTACTGTTTCTCCTTCTAATCTACGAGCAATGTTATCAATAGCTGTAGAGGCTAAAGAGGGACTCTCGGCTAATACTAAAGGTTCGCCGCGATTTGTCGAAACAATAACCCGCTCATCGTCGGGAATAACCCCTATCAAGGGAATTGCAAGAAGCTCCTGAACATCTTGTACAGACATCATATCATTTGCCTGTACCATTGCAGGTCTGATTCGGTTAACAATTAGATGAATCTGCTTAATGCCTTGTGCTTCTAATAACCCGACGACGCGATCGGCATCACGAACCGAGGCAATTTCTGGTGTAGTCACAATTAAGGCTTCTTTAGCTGGGGCGATCGCATTTTTAAACCCCATTTCAATTCCTGCTGGGCTATCAAGCAATACGTACTGATACTTTTGTGCCAGTGCATTCACCAATAACTTCATCTGATCAGGATTGACGGCATCTTTGGTACGATTTTGTGTTGCTGGTAAAAGCACTAGATTGGGTTGACGCTTATCTTTCACCAAAGCTTGTTCTAAGCGACACTCCCTAGACAAGACTTCAACTGCGGTATAAACAATGCGATTTTCCAAACCTAGCAGCAGATCCAAATTTCTCAAACCAAAATCCGCATCAACTAAAGCAACTTGACGTCCCTTTTTGGCTAAAGCCATACCCAAATTTGCTGTAACTGTGGTTTTACCCACTCCTCCTTTGCCGGAGGTAACGACAATAATGCGAGTCATGATAGAAACGCGTCTCAATTAAGGATTAGAAAATTCAAAACTATAAAGTTTTATTGCTCTTGATTCACTTTATTAAATAGTGATCGGGAAAAATCCATTGCTTTTGTAATGCGAATTCCTTGTGGCGTTATATATGCCACTTCCGGATAAAACTGCATCGGCAACTTTTCTGGCGCTCTGGCGACAGCATCTGCGATTCGCAACTGGGTTGGTTCCATTTGCAAAGCCATAATCAGACACTCCTGGTTTCCAGAAGCACCAGCATGAGCAATTCCACGTAGACGACCCCAAACCAGAATATCTCCATCTGCAACTACAATACCACCTGGATTCAAATCTCCCAAGACAATCACTGTACCAGGATGGCGAATTTCCACTCCTGAACGCACTGTCATATTGAGATAGAGGGCTTCTGCTAAAGGTGGTTTAGCAGCTTTTGGTTCTGAGAACAGGGAAGTTTCTGGCTGTAGCTGTTCTACAGAATAACCCGAACTGGCAGCTGATATCGCAGTTTGACGACGACAAGTGGAAACAGATTTCATCTGGATTTGCGCTTCACTGAGAGTTTCCGCAAGTTCCTGCAATTGTCTGCCATCGAGTAATCGATCTTGTGCTACAAGATGTAAAGCTGTATTGGCTGAAAAAAAGCGCTCTTTACCCACCAACCGGAACTTCACCTGTTGCCAAATTTCCGACCAACCATATTCCGAGTTTGGGACTTGAGATTCTGTGGGTAAAATTAGTAATAGTTTTTCTCCCTCACTTTTCAACTGGACTTGGATGTTATGATTCACCGCTATTTCTGGTAACGGTGACTCCCTCGAATCGACATTGGCTTTCTCTGATGACTCTACATCCACAACCTGAGAATTTGATAAATACTGGAGAACAGAATCTACCTCTGCTTCAGGCAGCACAGAATTTTCGTCTGTATTGGAAATAGGAGAATCTGTCTCCAGATCTGAGAGAACAGAGATTAACTCCAGATCTGAAACAGCTTTTTTTGACTCTAAATTGGGGATGGTAGAATCAGAACTCATGTAACACCAGCCAAACGATAGAAACCGACGAGCAATTATTTATATTAGTAACATTATGCAACGACAATCTTTAAAGTTGGAAATCTTCACTCTCAGAAGTGAGACAACAGACAGGAGTAATTTTTCAGCATCTCCCACTCTCTACTCCCTCTTTGTATTTTCAGGAGTGCGCTCGTGCAATTAGTTTTACTTTGTACTTTTTACTCAGCACTCAGCAACGCCAGTCGCCTCAACTTTGGGAACCAAAGCACGGCGCAGGCTCCTCAGCACTCAGCACTCTTTCGGTCACTCATACGTGTATAAACTGTTGCCAAAGCGTCAGCATCACCGACGTTACCTGGAAATAAAACTACTGGTAAATTAGGATACTGGGGGTGTTGTGGGGAAGTGATGACTATGGAACAACCAGCTAAAATTTGACCGAGTAAACGTGCGGAAGTTAATGCCAAACCAGTACTCAAAACATCGTTTGAGGTAATACCACCCTTACTAATTAAGAAGCCGATATCAGATGGCAACTCTTGAACAATATCCATTAACAAGCTTGAAACCCTGACTCCAAATTCCAACCGTGTTTCGACAGTCTCAAAAGTCAGTTCTTGGCGGCTGGTATAAACTACTGGTGTTTTCCCAGAGGTGTGTACTGCGTAAACTCTTTCGTTAACCTCTCTGAGCAGTGTCGCGGATTGATTTGCGTTATCGCTAACTAACGGCGCTACATCCACCTCAATCCCCACCGTACCTTCTGCTTGCAATAAAACTTCAAGTTGCTGAGTCGTCTTTTGGACATGAGAACCCACGATGACTGCACCGGGTTTACCTCCACGCACGTACTGTGACATTTTTTCTGGAGCGATCGGTTGCGGAGGTAATGCGGCTAAAGCTGTTAAGATGCTAGCTGCACTGCGAAACAGAAAGCGTTTTCCCTGACTCACTGCGGCTAACACATCTTGGGCAAAGCTGTTAAGATCGGCTTGAGTTTCACCATCTACTACAGCACACTGGTTACCGCTAAGTTTCATTAAGCGTTCCAAACTGCCTGCGCGAATATCGGCAAGTAGAAATCTTTCTACAGTCTCGGCACCGATAAGTCCTTGAGTTTTTTCTTCTACATACTTGGGCAAGTAACTGTGATTGTAAGCAAAAACAGAATCACGGGCGAACTCAGTTTCATGTACTGGAGTTGAGACATCATCAATGATTAAGTAATGTATGCTGTCGCGGCTAACACGTCCACCTTCAAAAAATGCTGGTACGAGAAAATGAGCATCAAATGGGCCGAGTTCTTGTGCAATGACATCAGTTTCAATGGGATAATGTCCCCGTAAAGTTGAATCAGAACGACTAACAACAAGAAAATCGTGAATTTTTTCAGCTTCTAACGCCACTTTCAGATTATGGCAAACTTCTCTAGTGACAGATGCTGCTAAATCCGGAGGAAGTGCTCTTGTATTCGTTAGCACAAAGAATATGGGTGATTCATCTTGCAAACCCGAGCGTAAGGTATCTACATCCCACCGCATCAGCAGCAAGCAACTATGGACTGTTTGAGAACCTGTCGGATCATCATCTAGGACGATTATTTTTGGTTTTGTAGTCATTTGATCAAAGGGGCGATTGTAATTTTCCGATCTCTGCTTCCACTGTAAAGGCTATCTGCAATGCTTGATTTAAGAGTTGAGCATACTCACCAGCGCGATCGCTCACTTGCAAGGTTTGCAAATTTGTCAAATTATTGGCAATGAAGTCTTGGTTATTAACACGTGACGTTTTATTATCCCGCAAAATTCGTTCTGTTTTCAAAGCTTGAACTAAATCTTCTCTAACAAGTTGCAAAACCTCGACCACCATCTCTCTGTCGTGTATAATTCTTTCAGTTGCTTGCTGGTCGTGAATATCTACCTGTTGGATCACTCCATGATATTTCTCGACTTCATTCAAAAGAGCTGTCAGCGTCTTGGGGAAAGTCAAACGCCGCCAAAGCGATCGCCCAGCTACCACCGCAACTAGGACTACAATGAATAAAATGATTCCCACCGTTGGAGAGGAACCCATTGTTGGCAGAATAATAAACGCATAAGCAACCCCGACAATGATTGCGGTTACAACAAACACCACCAGTAACTCCCCACGCAAAAACTTCATTCGCTGCTCGCGATTTTTCATCGTAGAAGTTTGAGAGACTCGATCTGGCTTGAATCCAGTTAAGCGTCTCAGTTCTCCCTTCGTAATTTCCAAGCCTATCAAATCCGGCTGCACAGGTATAGACTCTCATTCAAGAGCTTGCGTATCTATAGTATTTTATATAAAAGCATACAAATTTACAGCGGAAGTCAACAAAAACTTCCTATAGCAGTCCTTTGCGTTACTTTGTGAAATTCTCTCTATTTCTTTATAGGAAGTTCTTCTGTTCTCAAGAGCGGAGACGTTGCGCGAACAAGACGCTGCTTTGTTCGTCGCTATTTCAGGCGGTAGCCACAGCTTACCCTTCAAGTGACGCTCCAACTGGAGCGTGACAAGTAGCGTCTCCGACAGGATCAGGGTACGGCTTTCCTCGCCCCTACCAAGGATAAGAACGAACGCATAATTAATTTTTACTTCCTTAATCTATTTCTGAGACAGAGATAGCACATTTATGGTATTGTAGTAGTGTTTTCCGAAAAATGTTGGTTGCTCATATGAATCCAGTACACTCAAGAATTATCTATGGGTGGATGGGAGATTATTTGACAATAATATGGATAATTTAACAATTTGGTACAGTCTGATAAAGCTACCAAAGCCAATGTTTTGAGGCATTCTTAAAATAAGAGAGGACTAAATTAAACTAGCCTCGCAGCGTTGACTAAATAAAGAGTTGGCTGATCGTAATTTTCCCAATTAAATAAATAAAAAGCTCATCCAAACTTATGCACAAGCAAAATTCTCTCATTAGCAAAAATTGGTTAACAAAGTTCGCTTGCTTTGTAGGAATTGCAGGTGTCACTACCCTTATCAGTGTTCCTGTCTTAGCTAAATTCTTTCCACGCTATGCTCTTTTTCAACCTTCTGCTTATAGCAACTATCCTTATCGCACCTCAGATAACAACATTGCTAGTACCCTAAGCGGGGATACTAAATTTGCCAATCTGGCTGAGGAATTGAAACAAGCGCATCTGATGGAAACTCTGAAAAAACCAGGTAAATTCACAATTTTTGCCCCAACCAATACTGCCTTCAACGCTTTATCGAAAGATACCTTCAAGCGCTACAGCGAATCAGACAATCGGCTCAGAGTGCTGAAATATCATATGGTTGCTGGTGAAGTTACCAAACAGGATGTAGATAGAGGGACAATTGCAACTGTTGAAGGGACTCCAGTGAGAGTAACTGTCGATCAAGATACAGTGAAGTTAAATGATGCGATCGCTCAGCATCCCTCAATCGTGACAAAGAATGGTGTCATTATTGAAATTGATAAAGTACTTCTACCTTCTGGGTTTTAGATCAAAGTCAAAAATAAGATCCCCGACTTCTCCAAGAAGTCGGGGATCTTTGTCGAAATCAGGTTGTTATAAAAGGCTATTTACGTTTCGTACATATAGTTCAGTTTATTTCCACCGACTTACTTAGTTAGAGGGGATGTTGCGTGGATCAACAGTAGTGATTTCAGAAAACATGAGTGAAATCGTCTGTGTTAAAAGTTAGTAGGTGTGTGAGTTGATGAACGATAGCAGCAGCGACTAAGCGCGTATCGTGAGTTAGTTTTCCCATAACCTGATACTTAACGACTAAATTTTCCCACACATCACAAATTGCTTGTGTATCGGGACACAAAATAAAAATCCGCTTCAGTTGCTTAATTTCTTTTGTCGCCTTATCTGTAGCCAAGCCCAAGCCATTACTTGCCAATGGGCGTGTAGCAACAGCCCAGAATTCAATCAAATTCTGTGAGACGATACAAAGCTCTATGGCTTGCGTGCATAGTGACAAGCGCTCTACGCACGTCACTATGCATCGGATGACTCTTTTGCGCTAGACGTAATAAGATATTGGTGTCTACCAGATAGCTCATAACTGGTTATAGTCCCTTTCCTGGTAAATACTTTCGCGGCTAATGGCTTCATCTGAAAGCAATGGAGTTTTGCTGACTGAAGCGCTGTTGACAAAATCCGCGATCGCGGCGTCCCATTCCTCATCTGTTGCTGTTTTATAAAATGGCTTCTCTGCGATAGAGACATTGTGGTTTGGTATGCCGTTTGGATTTACCTCAATCTCCACAAATCAACCTGTTGCCAGTTGCGCTTCTACAGCAGCCTTTGCTTTTGTAATCACTTCTTCCTCTGTCCTGCCCTCAACAGTCAAGTTTGGTATCCCAATGACTGATGCCACAAAGTGCTGCTTGGATTGACTCTGAACAAAGATTTGATACTGCATAATATATCTTCCTCCTTCTTCAACATAACCTGTTCTCACAAACGCTAGTTTTGAGATTATACTGTGACTTTCTTGATAGACAGAATAAGCGTCATAGGTTGCGTAGGCGAAGGAGAAAACCCGTAATGCTCATAGAATTGCTTGGCTTCTTCTGATATGGCATGTACTACTATTCCACGGATGCCTACTATCTCTGCCGCTTGCACGGTACGAAGCACCGCATCCTGCAGTAACGCCGCGCCTAACCCGTGTCCTTTCCATGAAGTATCTACTCCAAGCCTTCCAAGAATGGCTACGGGTATGGGGTCGGGCATATTCCGTCTTACAGTCGATGGCGCGTCTTTCAGCGCCAGTGCACCGGAAGAAAGGCAATAATAAGCAATCACTTTCTGCCCATCGGTGACAACATAGGTACGTGACGCATTGTTCTTTTGATTGGTAACGGCGCGGCGCTTCAACCAATCATTCAGGCTGGCAACTCCGCAATCAAAGTCATCCAGTCGATGAGTATCCGTAAGAGGTACAGGGGCTTGAGGGGTCATTCAGTCCACGGCTTTTTAACATTCATCAAGCGTTCAAACCCTTCATTGTGGGGCGGGCTATCCAGAACATTCAGAAAATGCTGATAGGTTTCTTCATCCACTCGCAGAAATGTCTGGTCAAGCAGCGTATCCTCTGCCGCTCGTCGTGCAGCATCAATCATGAAATCTGAACGTGATTTGCTTTGCGCTTTTGCTGCCCGGTCAATAAGCGTCCGCACATCCTCACGGATGCGCAAATTGACGGCGCGAGTGGGAATATCAGGGCTGCTATGGGGTTCCATAATCTTCTCCTTAGGAGTGTACCCTAGCAGAGGACTGCCAGATATACAATGTGTATCTTTATTATAGTATTGAAGCGATCGCTGGTTATGGTATAGCTGTTGCCAAGCGTCAAAATTGGACAGAGATCGGCATTCGTTCGCTCGCTTACAGATGGATTGACTCCTATTGAGTACGAAAAGCCGCAAAGGTAATTAATGCTTTGTATAAGTGGACATGTACACAAGTTAAAGTGTGGGCTAAAGAGCAATCCTCTCCCAAAATTGGGAGAGGGCGCTCTGTATATGTGGTACAGTCGTAAGGGCGATCGCCGCGACTGCGTTCTGTGTAGGGTACGGCTGTTCGCCCTTACCAACAGTGTGGTTAATTTAAGTGAAAACAGCTGTAATGACAGGTATTCAACCGCACATAATATTACTGCCAATTTCCCACCATAACAAATGGAGCCCAGAAGTGGGGATGGCTGTACTTCGCATCCTTTTGAAGAATCAGTTGTGCTTGGCGCAGTGCTTCTGCTTTACTTAGTTTATTTGCCTTTGCTAGCTCTAACTGGTGATAGAATTCTCCCATTATTTTAGCAGTACTTTCATCTCTTACTGACCATAGTGTTGCTAGTGTACTGCGAGCGCCAGCCCGCACCGCAACTCCTGCGAGTCCTAAAGCCGCCCGTTTGTCTCCACTCGCTGTCTCGCAAGCACTAAGAACTAATAATTCGATTGGACTACCCTGATTTAGGGTGGTATTTCGCAGTAAGTTACCCAACTGTTTAACATCAATGCGCTTATCCCAAGAGAGGATAAAGGTATCCTTAACTTTAGAGCTAAACCGACCATGAGTCGCTAAGTGGACAATCGGAGGAACACTAGAACCAGCTATCTGTTTTCTTAACTCCTTGGTAGTAAATTGCTCGTTAAGGAGTGGTTGATTTGAGAGTCCAAATTTCTTGATTTGTTCCAGTTCACGTTGCACGTTAGGTAACGGTGGAAAATTTTGATCTGGTGTAAAGTTCTTGGGAATTTCGCTAAGCCCTGCTGTTAAAGCTTTTAATTTAATCTCTGCAAGCGGTTTTGGATTCACTAGTCGCAAACCAGGACTCAAAGCAATGGCATACTTCTCTATTAAAAACTGCTTGCCATCGTGAAGGATAGTCATCGGGATATTCCGCAAGTTACCATCTAGTACAAAAGTTAAGGTTTTGATTTTATTGTTTGCTAATTCCGACTCGAATGGTCGAATTAGCCAGTCATACACTTGTTTGTATATAGGCAAAAAGTCCTGGTATTGACTTTCTAGATCTATCAGAGAACGTTGAACTTGTTCTACAGTATCTTCAAGTTCTTTTCGAGATATTACAGTAGTATGTTGAATTGAAGCTGGTTGATTGGGTAGGGTAAGAATTAATTCCAGCCGATCTGGTAAAACAATTGGATAAATAACCGCAGCGGTTCGATCTATTTGATCGATTTGTTTGAAATTTGCCTCTACACAAGCTTCACGAAAAAAGTTGTTTAGTTCAGCTACCTGTAGAGATTCGATGACGTTACGAGCTTGAGTCAGCAGTTTTTGGCTTTCGTCATTTTTTCCGGCTTTTTTTAAGTAGACGGCATGTTTTAAGTCTAAATCAACTAACTGTCGGTAAACTGGTTCAACACTCTCTCGAAAAGAAAATTGTATTTCCGGGTTGAGTGTGATTAAATCGCTGCGTAATGATTGAAGGGCATTATAGGCTTTGGTGTAAGATGCGATCGCATCAGGAGTATCTCCTTGATCTGCACGTATCTGGCCCAATTTCCATAACAGTTGGTAAGTTATATCTGGTGTTTCAAAGGATGTAACTAAATTCAAACCCTGTTTGATGAATGTTTCTGCTTGTGATAAATTCTGCGTCGATCCTGCCAGTAAATACAATGCACCACGGTTATGCAAAGCGAAAGCTTCGGCTCTTTTGTCTCCTAAACTTCTGGCTTGTTGGGTTGCTGTGGCTAAAATTTGATCGATTTGGGTAAAAATTGGTAATTGAGAGTTAGAGTTGAATGTGGAGTTGTCTTTCTCAGCTAATTGCACAAAAATGTGGGCAAAGTTGATTTGCTGGTACACTCCAGTGCGACTAGGAGACAGGTTCAATAATTGTGGATAGAGCGATCGCCACAATTGTTCTGCTGATTTAAACTCCTCTTGGTTGAGCAATAAACTGAGTTGATTCAGTTGTGCTTGCTGTTGGGTAGTTGCAGATGGAGACAGCTTGACGACATTGTCGTAATATTTCAGTGCATTTTGTTGCTCGTTCTCCCGCTTGCTACGAACAATTTCTCCTTCGGCTAAAGCTTGTGCTGTATTGCCTAAACTAAGATAAGCAGCAGCTTGCTCTTGCGGAGAGTTTAACTTTTGCGCTAAGGTTAAACTTGTTGTCAGAATAATTTCCGACTGGTCTAGCTGACCCACAACTCGTAGCAGTTCACCAAGGCTTCTCAATCCTACGACTGTCGTTGAGGTAGGTGGCTCTTTGGCTACCTTTTGAAGATTTTCTTTTAACTCTTGTGAAGTTATGTCGTCTAGGTCTTGACAATTTTGCACTTCTTCGATTTTATTCTTTAATGCATCTACCAAAGTATTGCAAGCACGCGGATAAAGACCCAAATCTTGCATTGCTTGCGCTTGATTAATCTTGCTTTGGGCTAATTTTTCTGGCTCATTAATTTTGCTGTAGATATTCGTCGCTTGTTGCCAAGTTGTCAGAGCTTCTGTGGATTTTCCCGTTTCCCTTCGCAAGTTGCCTTGAACATCCAAAGTTTGAGCCAGAATTGTGAGTTTTTCCTTTCCTTGTGGTTGAGTTTTCAGAATTAGCAAACTTTTTTCAATCGCTTTTGTCGCTTGCTCCCACTGTCCCAGCTTTTGATAAGTTAAAGAGAGATTGCTTAACGCCATCGCCTGGTTTAATTTATTTCCTTGAGCAGCAAACACATTTGCTGTTTGTTGCCAAGCCTCAGCTGCTTTCTCATACTGTCCGCTACGATATAGTTGAGTTGCATTGTTGGCTAACTGTCCCCCATCCTGCTGAGTTTCCACAGTAACAGTAGGTGAAGTCATGGCAATCACAGGGGGGGTTGCACAAGAAATGATAAATAATAAGACGGCGAGAACAAGCGATCGTCTTTTAGATACTCTTTTGAAAAAATTTCGTAATTTCCGATTAAGCATTATATTTTATTCCTCCTGTTAAATCTGCTGGCAATTATGAAAACCCACCTATTCTTCTTGCTCTTCAAACTTGGCGCTCTTGGCGTCTTCTCTGCGAGACGCTGCGCGAAGGCGGTTCAATAAATTAAGCTTCAGTGAAACCCAACAAATGGTTGAGTGTGTTGGGTTTTGTCCTCAACTCACATCTTGCACCAGGAAAATTTCCTCACGCAAAGGCGCAAAGGCGCGAAGCAATTCATCCCGCACTCTATGCAACGCCTTTTTTCTTTACTGTTTGGCGCAACTAGTAGATGTTCGCCAGGGGCGTTGTGAACCAGTCTTCGTAGGATCGTAAGCCGTGAGAACGACTTGACCTTTGTCGTTGAATACCCATCCTTGAACGGGTACAGCTTGTTTAACCGTAGGTTTAGTTGATGGCAAAGTTGCAGTTGTCGTTGCAGTCCCTCGACTTGAAACAGGCGTGACCAAACCAACTCGAACATTGTCACCTGCGAGGGTTTGATTGGGATTAGACGGTATCCCCCCACGTCCAGTGATGGCAAAAGTGCTGCCAGCACCGTGTTGACAGGGATTTTGAGCAATCTGCGTTGTTGGGTCTACGACCTTCTTTGGCAATTCAACTAAATTCTGACTGGGGTTAAGATATGAGGAGTTTATATCTACAGTACCATTCAAAGACGGACTTTGTTGCGAAATAGCAGTGATGTCACTTGTGAGTAGGTTGTTTGGATTTAGTTGACTAGGATCTGTCGTATTTAAACGTCGCTCCAATTCTGCCCGACTCAGGGGTGCGATGCCGAAAAGACCTTGAGTGTTAATTATTACTTGACCGCCAATGCCACTAAAAGCATTGGCAGTAATGTCGTTATTTGAGGGGAAGGCAACGATTAAGGGAGCGTTAATGGTAATGTTACCGCTATTACCAGTAAAAGCATCACTACCCGCAGAGGTAGAGATGAGACTCTGACCGCGCAACAGCAGTAAGTCTCCTATTTGCAGGTTAATATTGCCGCCATTCCCTATTGCACTACTGTTCTCCGGTGAGTTGTGGTTACTACTAGCTGTCAGTCGGGAGAGATCGGTGAGGGAGAGTGAGCGAGTAGTGAGGAACGCATTTCCAGCATTTCCCTGTCCAGTAGTACTGAGTGTGAGTTCGGAGCGATCAGTGAGGGAGAGTGAGCGAGTAGTGAGGAACGCGTTGCCAGCATTTCCCTGTCCATTAGTACTGAGATTTATCTGAGAGCCATTGGCAAGGGAAATATCCCCACTTGTAATGCTGATGTCTCCGCCCTTTCCTGTTGCTCTTGAGTTCGCACTCGTAAAAACCGAACCTTGATTGAAGGAGACGCGATCGCGTGCATCTATCGTCACATCGCCTGCATTTCCCATTCCAGAGGTACTGCTATTCAGTTGAGCATTGGTGACTGAGAGTGTACCAGCTTTAATGCGGATGCCTCCATTGTTTCCTATGCTATTTGTTGAGTTAGAAGTGTATATACCATTCGCCCCATCCAGGGAAACGCCATCTCTTGCATTGATCGTGACACTGCCTGCCGACCCCTGTCCATCGCTGCTAGCAAACACTCCAGCGCCATTGGTAAGTGAAAGTGTTTCAGTATTAATACTGATATTTCCGGCATT
>CALMVQ010000378.1 GCA_937873135.1 uncultured Scytonema sp.
ACCGATTAATCAAGCAATGGGTATCTTCAAGGGCGCTCCCCCCTGAACGGTTACGAGAATATGTGAGGCGCAATCCCGAAGATGAAGACGCTTTTCAGCACTATTTGAGCATAATTCGAGCTAAACCAGGTCGCGTAGTGACTCGTACAGAAGAAGAGTTTGACGCAGAACTGCGTAAAAGGATAACTCAAGAAACAATTTAACTATTTCGGGCAGAAGTCCTAAACTGTACCACGCAAGCGTGGTCAGTGTCAAACTCATAAATATAAGAATAGAAGTAGAGAAAATAGCCAAATTAAATTAATCAGGTAAAAACTCTTGATTTAAACATTCATCCACAGTCAAAAAAGACTCTAGAGGAAAAGTATCAAGAGTTAGTCCAGTTTCTAAAGCCGCTAACTGACGTGCATCCTGATAACATTCCATAAACTTTTCAGCAAAGTATTTTTTTAAACTTGGGCTATCTTGCAAATCTTTATTTAGTCTGCGTCGATGTTCAAAAATAGTAGAAAGCCAACTATTAGTACGTTTTTCTGATTGATATTTGTATTTTAGTAGGTGCATTAATAAAACTACTAAATTGCTTTCTAAAGCTCTTTTTTCACTTCTTCCCATGCTTTCGATTTCTTCAATGAGATTTGCTAAATCGACTTCAGCAAATCTCCCTTCTTTTAACTGTTTAGTCGTCGTCTCTATCCACAGATAAAAATCTTGGTCGTAAAGATGAGAGTTGGTAAAAACCTTTGGTTGAGGCGCTGTCATCTGATTTTTCAACCTCCCAAAATCAAACCAGTTAACTTAATTTAATCCTATTCTTGCTTTGCCCATTACATATCTAAATAGATTGCGTTTAGGCGTATTCCAAGTGGAACTTGAGACGGGAGCAAGTAGCAGGGTAACTATATAATAATTTATAAGACACAGGAATTACAGCTTGACTTGTTTTTAAAGGTGCGATCGCCACAAATTAAGCTTGCTGTCACAATGTCCCAACTGTGGGGCAAAGTCTAAGATTCCGGTATTGTACTTTACCTGACTTTGAGGCTTAACTGAACCGTATTGCTTTATACCAAAAATGCCAAATAACTCAAACGCTTGCTGCACCAAATCAGTTTAGAAAATCAGAATTAGGGGAATATATAGACAGATTCTTGGCGAAAAAGATTATTGCGATCGCTCAAACTTACTGTGCTGCAAGTATTGTTCTACCTAAGTTGCACTATATGCAAGAGCAAGTTCAGGGTTTGGTTTAAGCTAAAGCAGAACAAAAACCCGAATTACTAAAAGTCTAAACGCAGTATGCTAAACAATACCGAGTTAGCGTTTAAATATATGTCGCCCACGTAAGAATGTGGGCGCGGGTATACTTTCATGGACGTAACTGGATTCGAACCAGTGACCTCTACGATGTCAACGTAGCGCTCTAACCAACTGAGCTATACGTCCTTAGCCGATTAATACTAACATACATTTATCGGAAAAAGCAAATTTCACAATAAATTTGTATTGCTCCTGCTTTTGCTAACCTGCTGACAACCCAAAAACAACCCTTAATTGTTTGTGCGATGCCCAAGGCATACGGATATGCGCCCCCATCGCCCTACTCAGTCACCTTATTTTAGCTTTTTCTGTGCCGATAACAGTAGTTGTTGCGCTTCTGCGTAGGCAGTTGTGCCTGGTTTGATAGTTCTGATCTGATTAATAATCCCCTGGATCGCACCTTTCAACTGATTGGATTGAGAGGGAGGAAAAGCAATCAAATTTTGGATTTGCCGATTAGCCTGTTTAAGAATTTCTTGTGACTCGCTTTCAGCTTGACGTCGAGTTTGTACAATACCTATATTAGTCTGATATGTCGCCAGTAACTTTTGCGCTTCCAGATAATTAGGCTCCGTGACTTTGATATTTTGCAACCGCTCAGTTGCTTGTACCCACAAGGTGTCAATTTGTTGCCACTTTTGTGCTGGATGGGGTGGATCTTGTGATGCTTGTGCCGCTTGAAAGGCGAATAGCTTTGCTGCCTCAATCAGTGTGCTACTTTGGGTACTATTTGCAACACCACTCTTCACCTTCTCAAAATCACGCTTATAGCCTGCCAGTTTGATTTGTGCCGTCTTCTGTGCTAGTGTTTCTTTAGGAATTTGCTCCAAAGTATCAATCGCCGATTGCATTGAGGCGATCGCTTTCTCTTGTTCCTGCCCCTTTGTTTGTTCGTACTGCTGCTTGGCTGTGTTTAGCGCCTGTTCCCCTTGAATCAGCGTTACAAAAGCATTTTTTTCTTGGAACACAATCGCATCCAACCGCGCTACTCGCCGCCGAGCCACTTCAAACTCATCTAAACTAAACTTCCAAGTACAACCAAAAAAGCTACAGTAAGTTTGAGGATAGTAACCCAAAAACCAAACTGGCAGATGATCCAAGTGTTTCTGTGCTTCTTTGACTCGCTCACCACCCTGCTCAATATCAGACGAGCTAGTAGCACGATTAACAAGTTGATCCGCTTGCTCAACAGAACTAATTATTCCTCGATAATGATAATCCATACTTATGAATGAAGGGACAAGCAAGATTGGGGCTGTTTTAGCAATAGGCAGGCGAATCATTGGATAGGGTAAATTCACTACCCAAAGCACCCCAGTTGCACTTGTCAAAAGTATCGCTGCCCATTTAATCTTGCTGAATACACCAGGTGGTTGATTATATTGTGCAGCCTGCTTAAGTGCCTTTTCGTTAAATTGTGGAAATACGTCTACAACTAAATCGCGGAGTTCATCCAAAGTTGCAGGAGAACCTTGTTCCTGGCGCAGTTTTTGTAAGCGCTTCATCACAATTTCCTGCTCTGTTGTGCTGATAGGATCGTTACTGCAACAGTTGTTAACTTCTGTATGTAATATTTTAAAAGCGCGGTTGTTAAGGCGGGACATAAACACAATTGGTCATTTATGTTTTTATTCTTCCCACTTATAAACAAAAATACATACCATACTGATATCTCTGATTGCCCTTTGCGGGATATGACTTTGGGCGGGTAAAACTTTCAAGAAGTATTGTTAATATCTGTAGAGTGATAATAAATAGTTATAGAAATCGGATGTCAACTGCTTTAATAACTGGTGCTTCTGGTGGTATTGGTAAAGCCTTTGCTGAGGAACTGGCTGCACGTAATATAAATCTTGTTCTCGTCTCTCGTTCAAAAGAGAAATTAAACCAACTTGCCGAAGAACTACAAGAGCAATACAAAATTCAAGTAGACGTCCTCGTTGAAGACCTGACAAAACCTGCTGCGACTCAAGTGGTCTACGATACGATTAAAGCCAAAAAATTAACAATTGATTTTTTAATTAACAACGCGGGTTTTGGCGACTACGGTGACTTTGCCGAACGGGACGGAGAACGGCAAATCAAGATAGTGCAATTGAACATTCTGGCATTGGTGGATTTGACTCATAAATTTTTACCAGAAATGAAGCAGCGCCGTTCTGGCAGCATTATCAATGTCTCGTCTCTCACTGCATTTCAACCGATGCCTTACCTTTCTGTGTATGCTGCTAGCAAAGCTTTTATCGTCAGTTTTAGTCAAGCGCTGTGGGCAGAAAATCGTAAATCAGGCGTGCGCGTACTCGTTGTTTGTCCGGGACCCGTTGAGACCAACTTTTTTACGGCGGCGAATTTTCCACCAGCACTTGCAGGTAGAATAAATACAACTTCAAACCAAGTCGTGTCTCAATCTCTACAAGCCTTGGAAAGAGGGGATTCAATGGTTGTGATTGGTGGCATGAGTACTCACTTCGTCAGTAATTTATCTCGCTTCATTCCGCGAAAAACCATACTGTATTTTTTGGAAAAACAGTTTAAGGCATAGTAGGGGCGGGTTTAACAGAAAACATCAACATCATCACAGTATCGTCGAAAAACCGCTCCAACAGCTCTACATATATCTTGTCAACTGAACTCGGTAACGGTCTTTTTTAGTAACGGCAACTTCCCCAACTTCTAAACGTCCCTTACCGCGAATAGCAATTAAGTCGCCTGTTTTGACGTGAGAACTCGCTTGAGAAATATCCTTCCAATTGAGACGGACATCACCACCGTCAATTAATTCCACCATCTTGCTGCGAGACATCCCAAAACCCGCTGATGCGATCGCATCCAACCGTAAAGAAGCTTCCACTGTAGTCAATTCTTTCTTCTTGGGTTCCCGAACCTTTAACTCGCTGAAATCAATTTGCTGAGTTTTCACCGGAACTGATCGCACCTGCTTAAGATTCATTTCTAAAAACTCCACCAAATCAGGTGCAACAATAGCCTGTGCGCCGCGTTCACCCAGAACGATAATGTCCCCCGTTTTTTCACGGACAATACCAGTTGCCAACATTGCGCCCAAAAAGTCGCGGTGAGTCGCGGTGTCAAACAGAAAATTTCCCGCAATATCTAAGGCAGTGAGAGCGACAAGTGATTGATCTAAGGGGAGTTCAGAACGGGCGATCGCGATTCTTTGACGTTCAGCTTGCGGATATCCACCCCAGGCTAATAACTGCACTTCTGTCAATCGACCAAACACTTGTTGAATTTCTGCCAACTCTGGTGGAGATAGAAAATCTGTAAAAACAACTTCCCAAGTTTTGATCGCTTGTTCAGCTTGGTCAATAACACGCGCTATACTATCTCGATTTTCAACACCTTTTAAAAGTTCTTCCCGTGGCAGCATGAGCAAAAATATGAATTATGAATCTTGCGGTTTTTAATTTTTATAGATCAGTCTTGAGATTTTGTCGGGTGGACAATGCTCCATAACCCAGTTCTACATCTTTTATTGTTATATCAATCCTAATTGATTTGTGAAAACGAAGACACAGATACCTGACAACTCTTACGAAGTCGGGTATCTTGTTTTTCACGAACTTCTGACATTCTTTAAGTTCTACCTGTACCCTGATAACCTTGGATATTTTCCGGGTTAAATTGATACAAAATGCGGGTAGCTTGACGAGTGACACTTTCAGATCCCTGAACCACAATTAAATATTTACCTGCATTCAAGCGGTTGCGGTAGGGTAAAGCGTCTTCACTCCCAGTGACTAAGCCGACGCCACCACCGACAAATACACTACCCATTCCACCAGAAACAGCACCGAGTAATCCTCCAATAATGTGATTGCCAATTTCCCCCGCCCAAGCGAAAGTTCCCAAACCTGTGAGCACACTAAAAGTAAAACCAGCGAAAAATCCAAAAGGGACTAGCCAAAAAGCCATCAGCCGGACTTGCTTTATTGCTTGTTCGTTGGGGTCAATCAAGCCAAACTCGTCAGCAGTTTTGTAGCCCTTACCCAAAATTGTACCTTTTATACTCTCTTTCTCCAAGGCTAAGTAAGCAGCTTCTACTTGGATGCGATCCTGTAATACAGCAACAAGATAATTCATGGATGGTATCTTTCTCTTCGCTTTATAAAAAGGGTATCAGTACTACAAGTAATGAGTTTAAACTTATTCCCAAAGTCCATCCAACAACTCGCAAAAATTGTTTGCACCTTGCTTTAAGATATATATCAGAACTGGTGTTGCCAAAGTATCAGGAAATGTAGATATTGTTGTCAGGTGTTCCGTTAACTCCTTAATTGAGCCATTAAGTAACTCATCTCGGAATTCCGGGCGACAAATAACGGATCGCCACTGTCTGGCTAAAGCATCCAACCATTCTGAATTCGCTCTTTCTGGTTGCTGTCCTGCTCGGATGGCTAATGTCATTGCCGCATCTTCCAAATCTCCCTCGCAGTCCTCAATCAGATCTAGTACTTCCATCGCTTTGGAATTATCTGCCAATTGAGAGCGAAACTGTGCAATTTCTTGTAGTGTAACTGTAGTCATAAAATTATTTTTCTACTAGCCGATGATTAAACACTCGGCTATGGTTAGCTGGTGTGCATTTCCGGAGTGCTGAGGAGCCAGCGCCGTGCTTTGGTTCCCAAAGTTGAGGCAACTGGCGTTGCCGAGTACAATTAATTTTACTTTTGACTCAGCACTCGTTACTCAGCACTCAGAACTGTTTCGGTGAATTATTTATTGAAGAACTCACAAGACAAAATGCAATTAGTGGAGGATTCAGACTTGCATTTCCTTAATGGGTAACCTGTAACCAGTTATACAGAATAAAATCTAATCACTATTTATATGTTTTACATTATTTCTAAGTAATTTAAATCCGATTAAATTCTAAAGTTTTATATAATAACATAAAAATATCAAGATTCAATGGTTAGTTGTTGTAAAATGTAAAAGAGACACGGAGATATTCTCCGTGTCCCTGATGATACAAGTGAGGTGGTATACACCCATTATTTTTCGCTTTTCAGACGACTAACGTGAGAATGCCCTTGCAGTGACATATCTTTGTATCTGAGTTAAAGCGAGGTTGTAATTGATAATCGCAGTGATTCGATTACCTTCAGATTGGGTAAGCGCAGTTTCTTGGTTAATAACATCCGTTTGAGTCCCAACACCGGCTTGGAATCGCAAACGTGCTAACCGTAGAGCTTCTCTCGCCTGTTCTAAAGCTACATTCGCAGTTTGAACATTCTCCAAGTTGGATTGCAACTGGAAATAAGCTTGTTCTACTTGAAAGCGGATTTGGTTGCGTGTGTCGGCAAATTGAACTTCAGCCGTGCGAGTCGCAGCTTTATACTGATCGGCTTGGGCCCTTAACGCGCCTCCATCGAACAAAAGCAAGTTAGCTGTCACTCCGATCGCATAATTGTCATCCACACTTCTAGTATCATTAAATACATCACTAATACCGTATTGAGCAACTAAACCCACTTGAGGACCAAGCTGTGCAAGTGCTCCGCGTCGTCTCTGTTCGTTAATATTGCGTTGCGCTAACTGCTGTTGTAATTCAGGACGATTTTGAAAAGCCAGCACAATACTTTGTTCGAGCGACTGGTTCCAAAGACCTGCTAGGGTCACGGGATCTGCGGCACTAATATCAACCGCCTGCGACAAACTTAAGATATTTGCTAAGCTACGACGAGCAATTCGCTGCTGAGCAAAAGCATTCGTTAAGCTTTGTTGATAGGTTGCTAAATTCACCTGAGCTTGTAGCACCTCAAACCGGGTACCCACACCCGCTCGTTCTAAAGCTTGTGTATCCCGCAAACTCGCTTGGGCATTGGTCACAGCAGCCTGCTGAATCCGTACCTGTTGATCCGCTGATTGCAAATTGTAGTAGGCAGTAGTGACATTCAAGCGGGTATCCTCAGACTGACGCTCAACATCCAACCGATAATAGCGTACCTGTTCCTCCGCCGCTCTGATGTTAGCTAGCCTTTGTCCAGATGTATAGAGGTTATAATTTAAGCTGGCGGTACCACTGAATTGCGAGGAGGATTGACCATCGTTTAATTGTCCACCATTAGATGATCCAACACGCTGGATTGCCGTTTGAAGATTAGCAGTAGGAAGTAGAGTAGCCTGAACCTGCCGCAGTGCAGCTTGATTTTGTTCTAAAGTCAGTAACGACGCTTGTAACTGACGATTATTGCGCCGTGCTAGCTCTAGAGCTTGTGCCAGCGTAATTGGCTGCGTTCCTTGAATCCTCACTTCACTTGGTTTCGTCGGAAACTGTAAGAGATTTGGGTTGGGATTGAGGTAACTAGGAGCAGGTTGTACAGTACCTGCAGGTACTGTAGTAGCTGGTGATACAGGAATAGAGGCAGGTATTGGACCTGGAGTTGTACTAGTGGCTGGTGTTGTCGGGGAAGTTCCCGGTACTACAGGTGTAGCTGGGGTTGGATTTGGAGACCTTCCCTGAGCAACTTTATTCCCGGAAATGGTATTTTGTTGCGAGCAGGCTGAGGGAAAAGGAAGATCGGCAGTCCGTGTTTTTCCGTTTCCTCCAGGGCAAAATTGCACCTCCGCCAACTTTGCTGCTGCACTTCTAACTGGAATATCTGAAATTGTGGACAATTGAGTCAGAGGATTTTTCTTTTCCGCAATCAACTGCTGTGAATTCGTATAGGGTAAACTTTTACCTTGCACAGAGGGAATTGCGGTATTCGTCAAGGTGACTTTATTCTGAGGTTGTGTAAGAGCGATCGCTTGGTAACTCTGTTTCTGATTGCTAAAAGCAAGTAAATTACCATCTTGATGGGAAGAGTTCAAGGCAGGAGTCAAATTGAAGACCACACCTTGATTTTCCCGAATCATGTGTCCAATTGGCATACTCGTCTTTTCTGCCATTGTGATGTTGCTACTCCAAGACTGCACATCGTATGCAGTCGCGCCAGTGGTTGTCAATCTGGCTCCGAAGCTATTGCTATTTGCGGTAAACAGTTGTGTATCTAGCTGATTTGCCAAGGTTCCACTTGGGGTGGACATCTCCGTATTTGGAGAGGCAAAAAGCTGTACTTCCGAGACTTTTGCAGTATTAGCCCAACTAGGTTGAGTCGTTAATACCGCTACTGTTACACTAGGTAAGAAGCTATAAAATAATTGCTGTCCTTTCACCGATCCCCTCACACGAAAATCAGGCGGCATAAACCGTTTTCTCACGCCTAGACTATATCACGATGCTAGCTCGAGAAATCTGAACTCTGCTTATCTTGAAAGCCTTGGACAATACGAGACAGTTCCGCCTTTTCATCGATACTAACGCGGGTTGGGGCACCACTGACGATTCGTTCGTAATTACGGAAGGAATCTTTTATCTCAGGACCATCGTCAGTAATCTTATACTCACGGATACCCTTATCATGCCAGGAACCCCGCATTTTAAACACATTAATTGCCCGCTCCATTTCCCCACGAATTTCTACATACTGCAACATGAGAATTGTGTCGGTAATTGTGGAAATGTGAGAGTCTGTAATTGACTGCGCTCCCATAAACTGCTCAGTTGTATTGGTAAAAAAACCTGTAATTTCTTCTTGTTTTGCATAACCTGTCACACCGATAACAAACTGCCGGAAGGCATTATTGCTTACTCCTCTTGCTAGTGCTGAAAGGGAATCAATGGCGATCCGGGAGGGTTTAAAATCAGAGATTTCTGACTTAATAATTTGTAGATGATCTTCTAGCCCAGTGGATTCAGGATAAGTACAAGTTATTTTGAGCAGTCCAAGATGTTCTAACTCCTCAAAGTTAATTCCCCAAGAGGTGGCATTGCGAGACAATTGGGCGCGTGATTCTTCATAAGCAAATAATATTGTCCGTTCACCATTAAGGCAACCGTCCTGTAGAAACTTACTTACTAACAAAGTCTTACCAGTACCAGTTGCTCCGGTTACCAAAATTATCGAATCTTTAAAGAATCCTCCCCCACACATTTCATCTAATGTTTTGACTCCAGAAGATACTCGCACATTAGAAGAACGCTGAGTCAAGCGCATTGCTCCCAGTGGGAAAATATTGATTCCTTGATTGGTAATTGTGAAAGGATACTCTCCTTTCATATGAGTTGTGCCACGTAACTTCAGGATTTCCATTGTGCGACGGCGGCGTTCTCCTTCTAAAACATTACGGACAATCACGACATTATCAGATACAAATTCTTCTACACCAAAACAAGCCACCGAACCGTATTCTTCTGTACGTTCTGTCGTGATAATAGTCGTAACATGTAGTTGTTTCAATCGTGCTACAAGACGAAAAATTTCCCGCCTCACGACTCCTGTCGCCTCATACTGCTGAAATATCGCTGTAATTGAGTCAATAGAAACCCGTTTTGCTTTGTATTTACGAATTGCGTATTGCAAGCGCTCAATGAGTGCTGAAAGATCAAAGTTACCAATTATATCTTGCCCTTCTGGATCTGGAGAAGCATCAAGAATAAATAACTTGCCTTCATCAATTAAATGCTGCACGTTCCAACCAAAAATATTAGCATTTTTAATAATATCAACAGGTGATTCTTCAAAGGTAACAAAAACTCCAGGCTCATTAAAATAGCTAATACCACTATAAAGAAATTGCAGAGAAAATAGAGTTTTCCCAGTTCCAGAAGTCCCACTTACTAGGGTAGTTCTACCGTTAGGTAATCCGCCATGACTGATATCGTCAAAGCCCTCTATCATCGTGCGAATTTTTTCTATCCCTCCATGTCCTGGCTTACTTTCTTGCTCAAATATATCTTTTCCAGTCATTGTTTAACACTTTTTTCAAATCATAATTAAATTTATTTATTATCTGCTATTTCCACTTAGACTTTAACATTTAGCGAGCAACCCGTTTGTTTAATCAGAACATAAAGATGTAAACGCTGACAGATGGTTCCCAAGGTATTCACATTTATGTGTCTTCTTCAATTTTCTCCTCATTCAGTTCCTCATACAATAAATCTAATCCAATCAAAACTCTTTCTCTGTCTGACAGATCTCCAATAATTTTACGAACAGGTGGCGGTAAGATTTTGGATAACGTAGGTGTTGCTAATATTTTGTCTTCTTCTGCTAATTGTGGGTTTGTCAACACATCAATGACTTTCAAAGCGTAAACGCCTTTAAACTCTTGATCTAAGATCTTTTTAAGTGTATTTAATGCTCGAACTGAGTTAGGGGTATTTCCCGCTACGTAAAGCTTGAGCACATAATTCTTTTTCAATTCATTCATACATGTCTCTGTAGAATACTGTTACGTATACCTGGAGTTAAAAGATTGTTTGTGGCGTTTGGAAAAGTGACCTCATTTATATTGCGAACTTCAAGAAATTCTATTTATCTAGGAATCGAACATCGATACAATTCGCATAGATGAGCTAGCAGATCGATTAACGTCAGCCTGTAGTCTAAAAGTAATGCTTCCTCATCCCGTCTTTCCAATTTTAGCTGTTTGGAAAATTCGTCAATGAGTTCCATATGAATTTCTATGATTTGGGGCACAGGAATATTAGCATGAAATACTGTTTTGATAACTTTATCAATTTTCTGTTGCCGTGTTTTGTCCGTGGTAAAGTAAGTGATAAGAATCAGGCGGTATTCTGATTTAATCTCCTGCAACAATGCTTGCTGATCCGCAGTCGTCATTTCCTGAAAAACTGTTCGTATTATCGCGAGGGGTATCTAACTACATGAGAATCACTATTGTTTCATGTTTCATTTAACTTTTGTTACATCTATATGAGTGAAGACTGCATTTTAGCTTGTCTAAATACTAACTCTAAGTAGTGCGGTTGGATAATGGTGGGGGCAAGGGCATCGCACAATCAGCCCGAAAAATTGACCTACTTGTTAGATTTGCCGCTGTTAAAGTGCCTAAGAGTGATACATTCACGTTGGTCATTTGTTCCTATCTATCTGAATGTAGATTTTCAATTTTTTCTGCTTGATAAGATACTTAAATAAACATAAACGATTGTTTACATCCAAATCATTATAATTCCTAAAGGTTTCAAAGCGAATTTTTAGAGTCATAATTGTTTTAGCTGTATACTCATTGCCAGCAACCTGCTCTCCTTGAGCGACAGGGTTGAATACCTCCACTTTAGTAAGTTGAGCAGACACGCCTCCTAACGGACTGTGGGCATGGCATACAGAAATTAGGTAAACACTAATTCTGTTGCTTACCTCCCCTTCTAGGGCATGACTGATTATTAAGTTGACTTGAGCCTGCTTTGTGGTGGGTTAACAGAAGGTTTATTCCGTCCCAAATACTTTTAGGTGATAAAGTTTCATTACTGGCAACACCAAGAGACAAATGTCACCAACCCCTAGCTATAAGCTAGGGGCTTGAAAGAGGAAGATTCACCAACTTCTGAATGAGAGTCAAAACAGTGTCTAGAGTACGGGTTAATAGCCCAAGCTGAACGTGAAGCTCACGCGCTCTTGTAAGCTTCCCCCGGCAGACTTCGCGAGCGTTCGTATAACAGGCGCGAGTTAAACTGCGCGGTTTCCATACGTATCAGAGATTTTATAGATGAGAGTGAAACTTAATAGGCGCTAAAGAAAAAGCCGCACATCTTAAAAAGAGTTTGAACTCTTCATAAGAGATTCTGTTCAATAAAAAACACAATTGCCGAAGACAGCAGCTAGCAGGTGATGCCAAAATTGCTTTCCTCAATACCCATGTCAATGCTAAAGTACCCGCTTTATAATTTTATTGCAACCGTACCCAGTAGCGTAGAAACAACGACTCTGGCAGTCGTACTGGAGATTTTTGAGGAACAGTGCGATCGCTTGGTAGTGTTGGATAAGCTGCAACGCCCTATAGGGTTGCTTTACTCTGCTCATCTGATACCACAATTGCTCTCGGCACAAGGAGACCAAAGTCCCAGATTTTTAGATTTACAGCAGCCACTTTCCACGTTAGGTCAAACCCTGATTCAACCAGTGAGAACCTTACCAGCTTCTTTTAGTCTCGAGCAATTTGGCTCTTTACTGCGTTCTCAACTGACCCATACAAATACTAACTTAGATTGGGCTCTGGTTGACTCAGATGGCAAATTTTTAGGGCTTGTGGATAACTCTCGCCTAATACAGTTCTTGGCTGGGCAGAGATTGTCAATGAGTTCTTACAAAAGCGGTGACGATTCAACGCCAAAGAAAGCAGTTCAAAAAACGTCAAGTGCTTCCAAGAAATATGCTCATGCTTTAGGAGCACAAGATGCTAAAGCAAAAAATCAAAAGCGCGGACAAAAGCAGCAGTGCCAAACACAAGTAGACAAACCATTGGTACAGTTACTAGAACAACTGCCTTGGCCTCTAATACTACAAACTGGTACTGGCGAAGTAGTAACCCAAAATTCAGCTTGGTTGCAGCAATTAGGAGTCTTAAAAGATCTAGAAGGAGTCAGGCAACAAGTTGAGGCAATACTAGCTACCACCATCACCACAAAATCTCAACTGACAAGGCAAAAAGCTGCCCGGAGTAAGAGTAGCAAAGAGCAGCATACACCTATTAAACTCCTCTCTGAAGAAAAGACTTTACCGATTTTGAATGAAGCAACGACAAAATCGGCAGAACCCCAAAACCATCATCAGCTGACTCAACCACCATCCGTTTCTGCATCAAGTCAGTGCTTCTTAGATAGGGAAATTGGTTGTTGTACCTGTATCGTTCAAGTGCAAAACGGTCAAGAGCGAGTTTGGCAATTTGTCAAAATCCCATTAGATAGTGCTGAGTCGCTCGCTCCGGAATTAGCAATGAATCTTGATGGGGAAGTCCCCAGCAGCGACTTGTGGCTGCTGTTAGCAACAGATATTACCGAACAACAGCAGCTTTATAAAGAATTGGCAGCAAAGAATGCCGACCTAATTCAACTCAATCGATTGAAAGATGAGTTTTTAGCTTGTATTAGTCATGAATTAAAAACGCCATTAACTGCAGTTTTGGGCTTATCGCGGTTGCTTGTGGATCGGCAGTTGGGAGAACTAAACGAGCGTCAAGCCCGTTATGCGGGACTGATTCACCAAAGTGGACGCCACTTGATGAGTGTTGTCAATGACATTTTGGATTTAACCCGCATGGAGACAGGACAAATGGACTTGACTCTCTCCAACGTCAACATTGGTAGTGTATGCACTCGCGCCCTATCCGAGGCAAAAGCTATCCAAAATCAAAGTAACCGAGCTGCGAACACTCAAGCTCAAGCATTGTCAACAGAAGAACACCAATTCACCCTTTCTGTTGAATCTAGCTTAGACCTGATCGTGGCAGATGAGTTGCGCTTGCGGCAGATGCTGGTACACCTGCTTTCCAATGCTTTCAAGTTTACAGAAACAGGTGGTAACATAGGTTTGCGAATAAGTCGTTGGGAAGGTTGGATTGCTTTTACAGTGTGGGATACAGGTATTGGGATTCCCGAACACCAGCAGCATTTAATATTTCAAAAATTTCAACAACTGGAAAATCCTCTCACCCGCCAGTACGAAGGAACAGGTTTAGGATTGGTTCTAACGAGGGCTTTAGCTCGCCTCCACGGTGGCGATGTCAGCTTCTTGTCTCGTGAAGGTAAAGGGACTCAGTTTACACTGCTCCTACCACCTAGTCCCCCACAGAAAAGAGCAGGAGAGCAGGAAAGCAAGGAAGTTAGGGAGATTGTCAAGTCCAATTCTCCTCTGCCCGTCCACTCTTCAATGCAGATCTTTACTCCTGAAACTCAGTATAATAGCTTGGTCTTGGTTGTTGAGGCAGTCGCTAGATATATCGAAGATTTGACCGAACAACTCACAGGCTTGGGTTACCGAGTCGTTATTGCCCGCTCCGGATGTGAGGCAGTGGAAAAAGCCCGTCGCTTACAACCCAAAGCTATATTCCTCAATCCGTTGCTGCCATTGCTATCAGGTTGGGATGTGCTAACCTTACTTAAATCTGATGCCGCAACTCGCCACATTCCTGTCATGGTGACGGCTACAGGCGCTGAAAAGGAGCAAGCATCTACGAATCGAGCAGATGGTTTCTTGAGCTTGCCAGTGCAGCATCATGTTTTAACTAAGCTTCTAGAAAATTTATGTACTACACCAGAAGGCAAGCGGCAAAAGTTAGACGATAGTGAAGTGATTTCCAATACTCCACTGCGCATTCTGAGATTAATTGGTCCAGAATGTGAATCCCTAAATTCGCACTTGTCACTTCAAAAACACCGTGTTATTGAAGTGGATGACTTGGAACAGGCAGAACTTATGGCTCGGGTTTGGCAATTTGATGTCGTTTTGCTAGATGCAGAAATGCCTTTAGCGGCTGTTTACCTGCAACAGATCAGTCAATACCCCCGATTAGTAGCTTTACCACTTGTTACCTGTAATGTTGCAACGACCCAAGCCGCTTCCCTCGTGCCTAAGTTGTCCGTGTTTCCTTGCTTAACACAACTCAATACAGACAAAAGTAATGGCGAGAAAACAAATGCTTTACTGTCAGTACTGCAAATTGCTGCTGGTGCATCCTGTCCACCTAATATTTTAGTAGCAGATTTCTCAATGTTGCCCGATTTACCAGAGGCAAGTCGCAAGCAGATAAAAGATTATAAGTCAGAAAAAAAATCAAATAATGTTGATGTCGAGGAGAACTCGTATTCCTATCAAGGTTTAAAGCCTTTGACTATCTCTCGCGGATGCGAGTGGTTTCAAGCTTTGATTCAGTACCTCCAAACAGCAGGTTTTAAAGCGGCAATGGCTCGATCTTGGGCAGAACTACTACAACAAATTCGTCACCAAAGTGTTGACTTACTACTGATCTGCTTAAGCGATTCTACGATCCAAAAAGAGGTGTATTCAGCACTGAAAGCAATGAGGCAACTGCCTTTCAATTTGCCACCGATTTTAGTACTCGATCAACGATTGAATGCGAATGAGGTAGAATTAACACCACAAAATTCTACCCAACAAAAATTAGAAAATGTTGTCGGTGTGATCGCTACCCAAATTTTGCCTCGCTCGGCATCAATGGAAGACTTATTAAACCAAATTAACCAAGTCTTAGTTTTGAAAAGTCAACAGTGAATGGGGAATTGAGAATTGCTAATAATATCATGTCGGGTTGAATACTTATAATTAAAACTGACCATTTTTTGTAATAAAAATTCCCCGCATATGATATACTTTATTCCCTATTTAGAGGAACTCGAATCAATTCATAAACACCGCGAGTGCCTAAATTCCTATAATCATTTGGTTTCAAACCCATTTCTACAAACTTCATTGGCTTCGAGATAATTAACATTGAGGGTGGCTGTACTTTTTTTACAGATTGCTCTTGTATATGCTTTGCGGCAATCTCAGTCAATTTGATATAATTTACTGATTCTTGAGTGTAAAAAACTACACTTGGCTTTTTAAAGCCAACCATGACTAATTCTTCGCTTGGTTGTTGTGCTTGTACTGCGATCGCAGATAATTCTCTTAAAGGTAACTGACGTTCACGATCCATCAAGAATAAAGTCGGCGTCAGGACAAAAATCAAAAATGCGGTAAAAACAAGTAAATTTACGTACAAAGTTTTGTTATAATTGCGCCTTATCAAGAAACCAGTAAGTATTACGACACCAAATAGTAACATGACTCCGCCTAGTACATGTAAACCTGACTGTTGAAGTAGTTGACGAAAGTTTGGTGCATCCGGCTGGTTGCCAATTAACTGAGGTAAGTTAAACAGTGCTATTGCCAGTGCTGATAAAAATGATACATTTATCCAGCCACTCCAGAGTAATGATCGCGTAGGAGATGATGAGGAAGACGCAGAAACAGAGAGAAGCGGAGATACCGAGAGTGGTTCGTTTACATTGTCTGTGTCCCGGCGTCCACGCATTCCCGCGTCCTCCCTCCCCACTTGGAAGCCTTTGTGCGTCCTCGTATCTCTTTCCGAATCACTCCATAGCAGTGCTACGAGAATAGCCGAGCAAGGCATTAAGGGTAAGACATAGCTGGGAAGTTTGGTAACAGCTATGGTGAAAAAGCCAAAGACACCAACAAACCAGAAAAAGGCAAATAAACCGAGTTGTTCAGAGCGTTCTTGAAAGCGCCAGTATTTTCTTCGCCAAAACTTTAGTCTTGCGATTGCCACAGGCAAATACACAGAGTAAGGCGCAAAACCCAGGAGTACGACAACAAAGTAAAAATACCAAGGAGCTGCGTGACCATTAACGACTCCGGCAAAACGCTCTAGATTATGATAGCCAAAAAAGGAGTTAATATAATTCCAGCCATTACGCCAAATCACTAGCGCATACCAAGGTGCTGATAAACATAAGACAATCAGCATACCGAAGAGAAGGTGCATTTCCTGTAACACTTCCCACCAATTACCTAAATACAGTAAAAACGCGCCGATAATTAAGCCAGGCAAGACAATTCCGATTGGTCCTTTAGTCAAAATTGCTGCAGCGATAAGTACATAAAAAGCTAAGTACCATCGGGAAGAGGACGCAAAGACGCGGAGAGAGGGAGAAAAAGAACTCTTGACTCCTGAGTCCTGATTTTCTTTGCTTGCGTATCCTAGAAAAAAGCACAACAAAGCTGATGCCATACATCCAGTTAACAGCATATCAGAGACCCCTGTTCTACCCCAGACAATCATTTCTGGATTGAATGCCATGACAGCAGATCCCAAACAAGCTGTTAACCACCGTCTAGAAGGTCGAGAAACATTCTCTAAGTCGTCTTTTTTTAAAAAATGCCACTGCAAAGTGTAAAAAGCCAAACTGATGATGCAGAAGGCTGCAATTGCTGATGGGAGACGCACAGCCCACTCGTTCACCCCAACAATTGAATAGGCGATCGCCTGACACCAATAAATCAAAGCAGGTTTATCGAAACGAGTTTCACCATCAAAAAATGGCGTGATCCAATCACCTGTAACAAGCATTTGGCGAGAAGCCTCGGCAAACAGTGGCTCAGTCTCGTCAATTAAGCCGATGCTACCCAAATTCCACCCGTATGCTACCCAACCAATCACAATCAACCACAGAATTGATAGAGTTACAGCAAAAGCTCTTAGCTTCACTATGTTTTTCATCCACCGATCAAAAACGCGATTAGTCATTTGATTTTGGATTTTGGATTGACTCCACAGTTGATACCGTTCACATGAGGATGCACAGATTTTAGATTTATGCCACAGATGAATCCGGAGGTTTATACCCGCAAAGAATTATCAATGATGAATTATTATTCATCAGTTGTGAATTATCAAGACATGGACAAAGTACCCAAAATTTCACCATTTTTAGGGGTGAGATGATGCCAACAAATTAAGTTGACTTGAGGACAGCTTTGTAGTTCCTACAAGCGGAGAGAAACTTAAGGATTAAGGACTAATTGCCATTCTCCATTTTCGGGATTCCAAGTAGGTGACGAAGTTTCGCCAACAACATACGGTCCCCAGTAGCGACGGGAACCATCTTGTGCAAAGGCAACTAAAATATCTCCTTTCTCCAGCTTTAAGTTTCCTTTAGGTAAGGAGAGAATTAGCCCCTTCTCACTACCTTCCTGAGGCGCGAAATCCCAATGTGCTGGGACATCATATTTCGATTGCCCTGTGCCTGAGTCTGAGAGTGTTGATCGCCGCGCTAGTAAAGCAAGGCGTACAGCCTGAGCAGTTTGATTGCTCATTCGTAAAGTTCCCGGTGCTACTTTTTGACTGGAGTTATGAAGACTTGTCAAGTTAGCATGATTATGCTGATTGGCTTCTGCTTGAGTAGTTGGTGTTAAAGTAGGCAATATTTGTGGTGAAGGTGAAACAGATGAGGCTTCTGTCGTTGGCGGTGAAGATGTTTCTGGTTGTGGTGGTTCAAAAGATACACTTACCTGATAGCATCCCATTGGCAGTAGAAGCAGTCCGAACGAACAAGCTGCCAGAACAACTTGACGATACGCTGACAATTTCATATGGATAATTTTTAGGAATAAGTATTTTGTCTAGCCTTGACGAAATAGCAGCTTATTATCAAACAGGCAAGTGGGGAAAACCGCCCTCTATAAGCTCTCCGGAAAATTACAAGTGCAAGGTATAAATTTTGTCTCGGTCAACCCAAGCAATAAGTATATAGCAACACCTATATCCCTAGTATAGGAAATATAGAAAAAATATTTGACCTAGAAAAAAAGACTAACTGACTCATTTTACCCCCATCATAAACGCTACTCTGTTTAATAGTGAGAGAATGTCAGAAAATCTAGACGAACGGAAGTTCGATTGATGCAAAACACTCGACTCAACAACCTATTTGATGCTATTACTAGACGCTTAGGACAATGGTTTTTTAATCCTTGGCGGCGATTCTCGCTTTTGGCGATCAGTTTTTTCTTTGGTTTTTTTTTGGGATCAGCAGTTGTGACGACTTCTGGACAAACGGCTGAGTGGGATGTTGTGACGGCTGGGATTCTCTTGGTGGTGACGGAATTTGGCAGCCGGAGCTTTTACCGTCACACTGACGTGCAGAGGCGATCGCTCTGGGTGGAATCACTCCATCTGTTGAAAGTTGGTCTTACCTACAGTCTGTTTTTGGAAGCCTTCAAGCTAGGTTCTTGAAGTGAGATGGAGGAGAAGAGAATGCAAGATTTGAGTCAAGTCTGTCAAACAATCCAGATGCAACCAGAAGCAATGTTAAAGGTGTTACGCCCATTAGCAATGGAACTAGCATCACACCGCCAACAACTCGGACATCCTTTTATACAAGGAATTTTAGGAGGACAAGGAACTGGCAAAACAACAATGTGTAAGGTTCTCTCCTTGATTCTCCAGCAAATGGGATACCGTACCTTAAGCTTATCTTTAGATGACTTATACAAAACTTATAGTGATCGCTTGATATTAAAACAGCTTGACTCGCGTTTGATTTGGCGTGGGCCACCAGGAACCCATGATATTGAACTGGGAGTGAATACACTAGATCAAATTCGTCAGTACAAAAGTCCAGTTGCAGTTCCTCGCTTTGACAAATCTGCCTATGCAGGTGCTGGAGATCGAACCACCCCTCTGATTGTAGAGAATATAGATATCGTGCTGTTTGAAGGTTGGTTTGTGGGTGTGCGACCAATCGACCCAGCAAAATTTGACAATGCACCACCGCCGATTGTGACAGATGAGGATAGGACATTTGCCCGCGATCTGAACAGCAAACTCAACGAATATCTCACGCTATGGGAGCGATTAGATGGTTTGATTGTGCTGTTTCCTACAGATTATCGTCTTTCTTTAGAGTGGCGCAAACAAGCAGAACGACAGATGATTGCTGCTGGCAATTTGGGGATGACAGATGCACAAGTGGAGCAATTTGTCAATTATTTCTGGCGAACGCTCCACCCTGAATTATTTATCAGTCCTTTAGTCAAATCCCCGACATTTGTTGATTTAGTCATTGAAATTAATCCAGACCACAGTTTTGGTGCAGTCTATCAACCATAATTGGTTAGTGGATAGTGTTTTTTTGACAACTAACAACCAACAACCAACAACTAACTATTTTCCAGACTGAAGTCGCTTAATTAACTCGTAAAAAGGTTGCCAATTATCTTCTTGAGTAATTGCTTCCCAAACCGATTCAATCACTGGTTTTAATAACACGGTTTTAGGATTGTGACGAGCTAAGTTTTGGGCGATAACATCCATGTAATTTTGCTCGTAATCATTCAAAATTTTATGGTATGCTATGCACCAACTATCAAAAACTTCTGACGTTCCTGAAATTGGCACAATCCCTGAATCAGCCATAATTGTAGCTGGGTCGTTACGCCATTGAGATGAAAAGGTATGAGCCATCTCATAAAAAAATTGGTGATAACCAACTTGAGTATCTTTCAGTAATTGAATTGTTAGATTCACAATCTCTATAGCTACTGGATGTGGCAAGTGATCAAAACCCAGCTTTTTTAACATTAGAGAGTTGTATTTACTATGATAATGCTCATTAAAGCAGGCTAATCCCGCCTCCATATCGCTAGAAGGGATAACAAACTTGAGTGCTTCAGTGAGCATTTCTAAATTCAACTTACAAACGTCTGGTTGCTGAGCGTAACAATAGCGTCCATAATAGTCGAAATATGCTGCGGTAAAATGGGGTAGATAGGTGGGAATAAATGCGTAAGGACCATAGTCAAAACTCTCCCCTGTAATCGACATATTATCAGTGTTGAGAACGCCATGACAAAAGCCTGCTGCCATCCATTGCGCTACTAGTTCTGCTACCCGTTTGACTAATTCTGCATAAAACAAAACGTACTTATCTGTTTCATCACTTAAGTGTTGGTAATAAAACGAGATAACGTGATTTAACAGTTTTTCCGTTAAATCCGGACGTCGTAAGTAATGCAGTCGTTCAAAAGTGCCAAATCGAATGTGCGATCGGCTCATTCTCACCATCACTGAAGAGCGAGTCGGGGAAGGTTCGTCACCCCGCCAGAGAGGCATACCTGTTTCAATTAAGCTCAAACAACGTGAAGTTTTTACACCCATATAATGGAGTGCTTCTGCAGCGAGAACTTCCCTGATGCCGCCCTTAAGTGTAAGCATACCGTCGCCACCGCGAGAGTAAGGCGTCCTTCCAGAACCTTTAGTGCCAAAGTCGTACAATTCACCATCAATACCACGTACTTGCCCGTAGAGAAAGCCTCTACCGTCACCTAACCTGGGGTTGTATTCCCCAAACTGATAACCGTGATAACGCAGCGCTAACAATGGTTGTCGTTTTTCAAATTTCCCAAAAGCGACGATGAAATCTTCTTCTGTGACGGCTTGAAGATTTAGTCCTAATTTAGGCAGCAGTGCATCGTTACGCCATCGGAGAATCTGTTCGGGAAATTCTTCTGCCGTAACTTCGTCGTAGTAATCATTACCCAAAGATTCCATTGCCGCTTCGTAGTTGAGGCAAAGAAAGGGATTGTGAGAATTCTTGTTATTTGCAGTTTCAGCCAGAGTCATTGAGACTTATCCGCAAGTTAATGTAGATTTATAGTGAGTCGGGGTCTAAATGCCCATGATAGACGGAAACGAGCAATGCTTCTATCCTCAATATTACCTGAGAGGTATTATTGAACTAAAAATCCCTCGGCTATTAGCCGGGGGACGAGCAACTTAAAATATGATCAAAGTTGATGACTATGGTGTTATGGCAGGTTGTGTCTGTGGGATGGATGACGGCGCTGATTGTTGGCTCGTTGATGATGAAGGTTGTCCGGATCTCAAATTAGTTATCGCAGTATTGGCTTGCGACATAATTGCCTGGATACGGCTTAGTTCTTCCGGTTGCAATTTTAAATTTTCGACTGCGGCATCAGGCTTCTTGCCCTTACGTATTTGCTCTATAAATTTTTCGCGTTGATCTTGATTTTGGTTTAACACTGCAAGAATGTCTGTGATTTCTTGTCTTCTCACGGCTAGAACCCGTGGATCTTGTGAACGCTTAGTTGATCGTCGCGTGCCAGATGGAACGTTGGGAGAGCTAGGAGTTCCACCAGTAGTTGAATTAGATCCGCCGCTAGAACCACTTGGAGTCGTTGGTGCAATTGGTGAAGTTGTCCCACCAGTCGTTGAACCAAATGGTAAGTTATTGCTTGCTTGTGCCAGACAAATGCTAGGAACCAAAGCTGCTAGAGCAAGGCTGGTAGAGAACGCAGTCAAAAATTTGGTCAAGCTAATAGACATATTAAAAACTCCTCAATCACTTTGAGAACACGAATGTAATGAGTTTAACAATACGAGGATTGTGCAATGGAGGAGCGAACTTTGAATATACTCGCATTTGACTGTGAAGTTTTTGTGTATCTCTTATAAAAATTATGTTAATTTTTATGACTATTGAACAATTTCACTAAAGAAATTTTTATAATTATAAACAAATTTTTGATTGATAGTTAATAATATATTTTTGATTTAGACTTTTATCTGTCTTCTCCTAAAAATGATTGCCAACAGGAATTTGTCAGGCTCGTAAGAATGTGGTCTTGCCATTTCCCGTTAATTAATAAATAGTCTTTAGCATATCCTTCTACAACAAATCCCAACCTTTTAAGTAGAGCGCCACTGCGTTGATTATGAGGCATATAATTAGCCATAATTCGGTGTAGATTTGATTCTTGAAATACATACTGAATAGCTGCTTTTAGCGCTTCTGTCATATAGCCTTTTCCTTGTTCGGCTTCGGCAAGACTGTATCCTACATTACAGAACTGGGCGGAACGTCTGACAATATTACTAAAATTGAGACTGCCAATAATTATTGTTGGATCTGTTATGGGAAAAATAAATAGCTTTATTGATAAGTCATTGATAAATTCTAGAGAATGACTTTCCACCTGATTCTGCCAGTAATCTTCCGTGAAAAAATCAACAGGCCTCATTGGATAGAAGGGAGTTAAATAACTCTTGTTTTTAATGTAGTATTTGAGAATTTGCGGTATATCCTCTTGGCTTGCCAGTCTTAAGAATAAGCGTTGAGTTGTAATAAGTGGTATTTTCATAAATAAATAATGGTGGCTTATAACCAATACAGTACTTACGTAAAAAACTCTTACTCTGACAACAAATGACTCAGGACTAGGAGTGATGACAAACAAATTCAACGACAACAAGGACAGTGCTATTGATGAAAATACGTTCCGATTGGCAACCAGCAGAGATCGAGTTGATACATAATACGCCGTTACTCGATCTGATCTATCAAGCTGCTAGCGTACATCGGCAATACCATGATTCAAAAAAGATACAAGTTTGTAAACTGATATCTATCAAAACAGGTGGTTGTCCAGAAGATTGTGGTTACTGTGCCCAATCTTCTCGTTATAAAACAGAGGTGAAGCCACAAGCACTTCTAGAGAAGGAAACAGTTGTCAACATTGCTCGTGTTGCTAAAGAAAGTGGTGTGAGTCGCGTATGTATGGGCGCAGCTTGGCGGGAGGTTCGCGACAATTCACAATTTGAGCAAGTACTGGAAATGGTTAAGGACGTGACAGCATTAGGACTAGAGGTATGCTGCACTCTTGGTATGCTCACAGAAGCACAAGTCAAGCGTTTGGAAGATGCGGGACTGTATGCTTACAACCACAATTTGGATACTTCACGAGACTACTACAGCACTATCATTACAACTAGGACTTACGACGATCGCCTCAACACGATCAAGAATGTCCGAAAGACAAATGTTACAGTATGTTCCGGTGGTATCCTTGGCTTGGGCGAAAGTGTTGCTGACCGTGTATCAATGTTGCACACACTCGCAACATTATGTCCGCACCCAAATTCTGTGCCGATTAATATTCTCTCACAAGTAGAAGGCACGCCGTTAGAAAATCAACCACATGTCCCAATTTGGGATGTCGTGCGAGTCATTGCTACGGCGCGTATTATAATGCCTGCTGCTGACGTTCGTCTCAGCGCTGGCAGGGCTAGACTTTCACAGGTTGAGCAGGCTTTATGCTTTCTAGCAGGAGCCAATTCTATCTTTTCTAGCGATAACGGTCATATGTTAACTGTGACTACAGCTTGTCCAGGATACGATGCTGACCGTGAAATGCTCAACCTACTCGGGCTTGAAGCGCGTCCTTCGTTTGTAGGTAAATAAGAAGGGGAGTAGGGGCAGGTTTAATTTAGATCACATGCAAAAACACGATTTCTTGTAAAACCCGCCCCTACAGATCTAAATCAATTTAACGGCACGCAGACCAAACAGTAACCCAACAGCGATGCCGAAAAATAGAGCCAAGAACCCGATATAAGCTACTACGCCGAACATTGTCAGTTTCTCCTAAAGATATATAAAACTATTGAAACATTTAATAAGGTAGAATACAGCCCACGAGCGCTTGTTTGGGGTTTGACAATGGCTTCTATAATCAACGTGAATCTGCCGCAGCAGTCTTATGAGATTGCGATCGCACCGAGTAGTTTAGATCAGCTTGGTGAACAGATGGCTGGTCTGAAACTGGGTAAGAAAGTGTTGTTGGTCTCTAACCCAATGATTTTTAAGCATTACGGGGAAAGAGCGATCGCTTCTTTAAAAGCGCATGGATTTGATGTGACGAGCTGCACTCTACCACCGGGTGAACGCTACAAAACCTTAAATTCCGTACAAAAAATCTACGATGCTGCCTTAGAAAACCGCCTAGAACGCTCCTCAACTATGGTGGCTTTAGGGGGAGGCGTCATTGGTGATATGACAGGTTTTGCCGCAGCGACTTGGCTGCGGGGGATTAATGTTGTGCAAATACCAACTACCCTTTTGGCGATGGTTGATTCGGCAATTGGCGGTAAAACAGGTGTAAATCATCCTCAAGGGAAAAACTTAATTGGGGCATTCCATCAACCGCGACTGGTCTTAATTGACCCATTCGTGTTGAAAACGCTTCCCATGCGTGAGTTTCGGGCAGGAATGGCAGAGGTGATTAAGTATGGCATTATCTGGGATGCTCAGTTGTTTGCTCAAATGGAAGAGAGTAAACGCTTGGATCAACTCCGTTACTTAAAACCAGAATTGATCGATACCATATTAACGAACTCTTGTCAAGCAAAAGCTGATGTTGTGAGTAAAGATGAAAAAGAAGCCGGACTACGAGCAATTCTCAACTACGGACATACTATCGGTCATGCAGTGGAAAGCTTGACTGGTTATCGAGTTGTGAATCACGGCGAAGCTGTGGCTATTGGGATGGTAGCAGCAGGGCAAATTGCTGTGGAACTGGGAATGTGGCAAAAAGCAGAGGCAGAACGTCAACACACCCTCATTCAAAAAACAGGTTTACCAACTCAATTACCAACTGGGGTGGATATTGAAGCGATCATTGAGGCTTTGCAAACCGATAAAAAAGTGCTAGAAGGTAAAGTTAGATTTATATTACCTACGCAATTGGGTGCAGTAACTATAACTGACCAAGTCCCATCAGATACAATTCGGCAGGTGTTACAGGAAATGCAATAATGCTCTCAACCGTAAACTACTCCCGAACCGCTCCTAAGTACAGCGTTTCATAAATTCGTATCGGAATAAAAGGCTTGTAGTTGCGCTTTAGCGCTAAAGCGCAACTACGAACATAACGCTATGAATTTTTGCAATTCTGTACTAAGAATATCGGTTAGATAAACCGCCTTGGCTGACGCCACGTCTGACGACGAACGCGCAGCGTCTCGCAGAGAAGACGCCAAGGACGCAGAGAAAGAAGGTAAAAAAGATAGGTAATCTTACACCGGGAAGGGAGTAACTCGACAACTTGCGGGCATCTTCAGGAGTGCGCTCGTGCGCTTGTAACCCCATAGATAAATAAGCGTGGATTAAAGTAAGGACGCATTATTTCTTGTGCTACGCCAGAGCGAAATAAAGTTACCATTTGGAAATGGCAGAAAGCCGACAATCCAAGCTTTTTTAACTCGTGGCTGGAAATGAGTGTGGTGTCGGTTTCCCTTGAGCAAAGGAGCGCACTCGTAGGAACCCGGACATGCAACTTCTATATAGCCTAACTTTCCAAGACGAAGTTGTAATTTTTAATTCGGTGTAGCGGTACTAGCACGATTTGAGTAACAGTTAAAGTTAACTTTTGCTTGGTAATGGATAGAACTGATAGCTGACTTCTGAAATTCTTCCGGGTATGGAGGTAGTCCAATCGGATATAGATATTGTAGATGCACCCTAATTACTGCCCTCAGTCTGTGGCTGGGGGCTTTTTTATTTAAGTGTTATAGAGTAATATGGGATTGTGAAATATGTCGCCTTTTTACTAGTAACAATACTCTTTCTGTTGATAGCGCTTCCGGCATCAGCATCTTTATGTGGTAATCGTAATGGTCACAAAATTTGCATTCTCAGTATCAAACGGAGCGCCAAAAACTACTGGGAGTATAGGGCTGAAGTGAGTGTAGATAAAGTCAAACAGCCCATGAAAGTTTATAACTGTCGCGATCGCATTCAGGTTGAGCATGATGGTGTTGTGATCCCATTTCAGCATAACGATCCAGGTCATTTCATATGTAGTTACTTTAGGACATGATTGAAGCCTGGTTGAGCATTTGTCTAGCAAACAGGTGACAAAAAAATACCCACATCGTAATATAAGTTCGATGTGAGTATTTTTCTTATTTTAACTGTCAAAGCCTTATGAAAGGCAAGATATCAGATCGTAAAATATGGAGTACTACTCCATGTTTGTGCCACCTTGACTAACTTCATAAAGGAACCAAATACGCCTTTCTGTTTGATCTAGAATTTCCTCTAAGACGTTAGCAGTTGGCTTGTCGCGGTTATCGTCACAGACTTCAATAGCATTTCGCTGTAGTGTAGCTATATGACGATTGTCAGCGATCAGATTTTGAATCATCTGCTCTGGCATGACGAATTCATCATTATCGTCTTCAATAGTTTGTAGCTGGCTAATATGGTTAATACTGCGGATCGTTGTACCGCCAACTCGACGCACACGCTCAGCTAATACATCAATTGATTCAAAGATAGCATCTGCTTGCTCGTCAAACAACAGATGGTAGTCACGAAAGTGTGAGGTAGCTAAATGCCAATGGTAGTTTTTGGTTTTAACGTAGAGTGCAAAAGCATCAGCTATTAATGGATTTACGGCTTCGACGACTGCCTGTACTTCCTCTGGCTTCAAATCTGTAGGTGTTGCTAGTTGCTTGGGTGTGGGAAAGGACTTTATTCTACCGTTCGTGCTAGACTTTTCAGCACCCGCAGACTTTGCATAAATTGGGTTAGTAATGTTGGTGGCCATGATCTGCCTCTCTTTCTACGAACAATATTTTCTGTGCATTCTCTATAAATATTATAGCGACGAGCTTTACATCTCTTAATCCTTCCTTAGCTAGAGAATTGCAGTTGTCGAGACACTAAGGATGTTTGGCCCCATCAGCGAATGTCTTGATAGAATTGTTTTAAGTAAGTTGAGGGAACGCCAATTCCCCACAAGATTCCAATATAAAGGTAAATAGCGGTAGCTTTCCAGCTACCCCAACGTACTACGCGGCGATCCGAGCTTTGAACAATGCGGTTGACTTGGCAAATTCGTCCTTTCTTCAGCAGTCTGAGGCATAAATCTGCATCCTCCATGATTTGGAGCGTCTCATCAAAGCCACCACAATCCCAAAAGTCATTACGACGACAGAACATCACTTGATCCCCAAATAATAAGCGCAACCCCTTAAAAAATAAGTGAGGTTTGAACAGCAGTGGGGCATAGTAGGTTTTGAGAAAATTATGTAGGGAAATTCCCCAGCGAGTGGTTCGATCTCCTACCATCAAAGAAATAAATCCACCGCAAGCAACAGTTGTATCTTTCAAGGTATGCTCGATCACGGCGATCGCATCATCTGGCACCCAAGTATCTGCATGGAGAAAGCAAATAATGTCCCCAGTGGCGGCTGATGCACCATAATTCATCTGAACAGCTCGTCCACGCCGTGCACAGGAGAGAACTTGCACTTGCACCGTCTCATTGAATGACTGAATCAGCTTGGCGATCGCCACTGTCTCATCTTCGCTCCCACCATCCACCACTAAAATTTCCTTTACTGGCGGATCTAGTAAAGATAGTTGGCGTAAAGTACGTTCTAAACTAGTTGCTTCATTTAAAGTTGGAATGACAATCGAAACTTGAGACATCTGTGGAATTCATTTTGATTGTTTCCAAGCATAAAGGGCGTTTAAATACTTTGACATCTCCCCATGCCCTCATGCAAAGGGGAAACCTAAGATTTTGCTCGCACTATGTGTCCCCTTAAAAAAATATTTTTTGGTTTTCCATCGATTTGGCGGCTTG
>CALMVQ010000379.1 GCA_937873135.1 uncultured Scytonema sp.
CCTGCTCAAGAACAGCCTGCCCAAACGAGTAAATTTCTTAACCGAACGGTATTGGAGGGGGAGGCAGGAGGAGCAGAAGTAGAAAAAAGGCTCTCACCGTATTGGGAAAAGGAAGACTTGGTGAATGTTCTACTTTGCCTCTGTCCACCTCTTCCTCTGTCCACTACACCTCAAATTTGTTTTAATCACGATCTCAAAGCTAAATTAGAGAGAATCAGGCTGGTGATGAAGCAGGTGCTAGATGCTGCAAGCAGAACAATTATTACACAACCGTTATCAACTCCAACGGCAACTCAGTCACAACGGAGTTCGCCAAACTTGGCTGGCATTAGATTTACAAGCTAGTAACACGCAAAATCAGCAAGTAGTCGTCAAACTTCTTGCTTTTGGCGGTACCGTGCAGTGGGATGACCTCAAACTCTTTGAACGGGAAGTCCAAATTCTCCAACAGCTAGAACATCCATACATTCCCAAGTACGTTGATTATTTTTGTATCGATGACCGAACACTCTGGTTTGGCTTGGTACAACAGTATATAGCTGGTGAGTCTCTCAAGGAAAAGCTCACTGTTGGCAAAAGATTTACGGAAAAAGAAGCCCGGAAAATTGCCACTGAAGTTTTAAACATTCTCATTAACTTGCATGAGTTGAATCCTGCAGTGCTGCATCGGGATATCAAGCCAAGTAATTTAATCTGGGGTGAAGAAAATCAGATTTATTTAGTTGATTTTGGTGCAGTTCAAGATAAAGCCGCAAAAGAGGGAGTCACTTTTACTGTAGTGGGAACTTATGGTTATGCTCCGATGGAACAATTTGGTGGTAGAGCAGTTCCAGCATCGGATCTTTATGCACTAGGAGCAACTTTGATTCATTTATTAACTGGCATTTCCCCATCTGACTTGCCTCAACGCGATTTGCGGATTCAGTTTGCCGATCAAGTTAGCTTAAGTCCCACTTTTGTCAATTGGCTGCAAAAGTTGACCGAACCAGCACCAGAGCAAAGGTTTACTACTGCCCGTCAAGCGTTAGATGCTCTCAAATTTAATCTTCCTGTCAAATCTACAACCCAGAATCACGCATTGCAGGCACAAGAATTCCGGAACAATTCTGGATGCGGTATTAACAACACAACAGAAAAAGTCCCCGATGAAATTTTGGGGTGGAATTGGGGGGCGTGCCTGTTGCCTTGGTTCTGGTTGTGGACTAATCATGTCTGGGTGGGATTGTTATGTTTCGTACCCGAAGTAGGTTCACTATTCACGCTTATTCTGGGTGCTAAAGGCAATGAATGGACCTGGAAAAGCAGACGGTGGCGGAGCATTCAACACTTTAAAAACCATCAGAGAGGCTGGGCGATCGCTGGTCTTCTCATCGGTGCGCCTATTAGTATCATGCTGTGGGGTGCTGCTTTCACTCTGTTCAGGTTGATTATTCACCACTAAAACAAAGGCGACGGGGAACTCCAATGTTTTTTAATATGGAAGGATTCTTGCCGTCGCCATCAGCTCTTAATTTTCAGCACTCAGCTTTTCGCTCTCTGGCTGATAGCTATCCTTGAACCACTCCTACAGGACAACTAACATTTGTCCCGCCCAATCCACAATAGCCACCGGGGTTTTTGGCAAGGTACTGCTGATGGTAGTCTTCAGCGTAATAAAACTCGGGAGCATCAAGGATTTCCGTGGTAATTTTGCCATACCCAGCAGCGTTAAGAGCTTGCTGAAAAGAGTCTCGGGATGCTTCTGCCTGCTTTCTTTGGTTTTCAGAATATACGTAAATCCCAGAACGATACTGAGTACCAGTGTCATTACCTTGGCGCATTCCTTGAGTGGGGTTATGGTTTTCCCAAAAGACTTTTAGTAAGTCTGAATAGCTTATCACTTTTGGGTCAAAAACAACGTACACCACTTCATTGTGCCCGGTTTGTCCAGAACATACCTCTTTGTAGGTAGGGTTAGGAGTTATGCCACTGGCGTAACCAACTGCAGTTGTGAAAACTCCATCCAGTTGCCAGAATTTGCGTTCTGCTCCCCAAAAGCACCCCATACCAAAAATTGCCATCTCCATTCCCTCTGGAAAAGGCGGCTTAAGTGGATGACCGTTTACGTAATGACGGCTAGGTACTAGCATAGCTTCTGCACGTCCTGGCAAAGCTTGCTCGGGAGTAGGCAGGTTAAATTTTTTCCCCAATCCAAATAACACCATTGATTTAGACTCTGATTTATGATTAATTTGTTTACCTTACTTAATATTTTAACAAATAATCTAAGTCCCCATTCCCAGTTATATCCCAAAAATTGCTTGAATCCGTTTGCTAATTTGAACGAGGGGTATCTGGGTTGGTTCGATGGGGGCTCCGCAGATCCCGCACTAGTCGATAAATAGGGAAGGGGTAATATAGCGATCCGTGGAGGAGTCGTGAACATTATTTTTGGAATGAACCGCCTTCGCGCAGCGTCTCGCAGAGAAGACGCCTTCGCGCAGCGTCTCCCCTTGGGAGAAGAACGCCAAGGAAGGAAAGAGAGAGAATTTCACGCTCTGATTTAGGATTGCTATAGGTAATTGGCAATGATAGTTAAAATGTAAGCGAGTAATTACGAGGCAAAAAGATGGCATATAGTGATTTTAATCTTGCGAAGGTACAAAAAAGCTTTAACTTAACGCTTGATGAAACTCGTAATCTATTTATTGATGTAGAATCTATTGCACCGTCAGAGACGTTAAAAGCACTCTTGATAGATTACATCCCTTTAGCCACTTCAATTGCAACGGAAAAAGCTCGTTCTGAGTTTTTAATTGCACCAATTTTAGCAGACTTAAGAAAGCTTTTAAAGAATAAGATATCGTTATTTTCTGGTAATGACTTTAATGTAGAACCGACAAAAGGATTACAAGGGTTTTGCGATTATATCTTAAGTTTTTCACAAGAACAATTATTTATTTCTGCTCCTGTAATGTTTATTTTCGAGGCAAAAAAAGAAGATATTAACGGAGGTCTTGGTCAATGTGTTGCGGCAATGATTGCAGCACAATTATTCAATCAAGTTCAAGAAATTGAACTTGAGCGCATATATGGCTCTGTGACTACCGGAACTAACTGGAAGTTTTTATTTATAGAAGGCACAACTGTTTATATAGACTCTGTTGAATATTATATTAAAGAGGTTGATAAAATTTTGGGTATTTTGTTGCAGCCATTTCAGTCTATTTTAACACTTATTTGAGCCAGAAAAACTCACTGACTTAAAACAGTTCACTTGAACATAAACTTTCATTTACAGCAGTTTTCACATTGATAGACTATATAACTTGTGTAGGGGCTTTCTTTGATATTATATCGGATGTACACAGATATTATCTATATAAAACCCTTACCCACTCCAAAACGAACTGCCTCAAGTGTGGTCTATACATCTGAAAATTGCTGTATGTAAACTTATCTATTGCACCTCATATTGGCAGAGGAATTGCCCTTGTATTGAATCATCTTACATCATATTAGTTTTAGAAATTTATCTATGGCAAACATTTAATGAGGAACTGCATAATGATTATCAACCCTGAAAATGTACCCAGTCGGACAACCACAATTTATCCCGAGCAATTCAAGTCTCTGGTTGCAGGACGAGTTAAACAAGCTCTGGGAAATGCCGCCGGATTGAAAAATTTCGGTGTAAACTTAGTTACACTTGCGCCGGGAAGTTGTTCGGCCCTCAGACATTGGCACACCAATCAAGATGAGTTTATCTACGTGATAGAAGGTGAAGCTACATTAGTAACCAATGCGGGAGGACAAATCTTAAAGCCAGGAATGATGGCAGCTTTCCCAGCTGGGGAGGAAGATGGACACCATTTGGTTAATCGTTCCTCTTCAACGGTGGTTTATCTGGAGATAGGCGATCGCACTCCTGATGAGCGAGTCACTTACCCAGACGTTGACCTGATTGCCAAAACCAGTCCTGATGGTATTGTTTTTACAAAAAAGGATGGTACTTTGTACGATAGTTAAATTCGATTTTGGAGCTTTGGATTAGACTTGATGATTGTAGATTCAATCTACAGGTAAATGCGGAGGCAATACGCATCTCAAGATATTGCCTTTGCAACTAACTACTAACTACTAAATGAAATGGAAGACATCTACAAATTTCTAAAACTATCAGACTTCATTGCCACTTCCGGACAACCAACTACAGAACAATTTTCAGCAATCAAAGATTCAGGATACCAAATCGTTATAAATCTGGCGCTACCAACATCAAGTAACGCTTTACCTGATGAAAAACAAATTGTGGAAGCTCACGATATGCAGTATATTCACATTCCTGTAGTCTGGGAAACTCCAAAAATAGAGGAGTTCACACTGTTTTCTTCCGTCATGGAAGCAAATTCTGACAAAAAAGTGTTTGTTCATTGTGCTGCCAACATGAGAGTTTCAGCTTTCATGTATCTTTATCGCTGTCTTCATGAAAATATGAGTGAGTCAGAAGCAAAAAAAGACTTACATCAAATTTGGAATCCGAATGAAAATTGGCAGAAATTTATGCAACAGGTCATTGATCAATATCAATAATTCTCTCTATTGTGCTGTAGACATTGGAGATATCCAATATCTACTTTGACAACAAGGTACATAAGCAGCTATGCTGAGGCATCCGGCAGAAGAGACGAATGGAAGCATTTATCAACAAGAATTCAGGGGTAGGGGCAGGTTTAATTCAAATAATTCGTAAGTCAACGCAACATCTCGTTAAACCTGCCCGTACAGGAGTCAGAATTCAGATGAAGGTTAAGCGACTGGCGGATGAAGAAATGGGTTTAAGACCCCCACCAAATTTCCAATTTGGTGGTCAACTTCCTTCGTGGCGGGTTTGAATCCCCCACTAATTGATTCTGACTCATTCTGACTTCTTCTTCAATTTCACTCTATTTTCTAACTGGGTGTTGTCGTCAACAAAGAGCGATGGTTCCTCTCCCATACCGTTTGTGGTTCGTGAAAAAAGCTAATATTAAGTTAAAAGTAGTAAGTAGGTGAGCATTTGCACCGACCTACTTATTAGTTTAACTCAAACTCAAATCGCTAATTTTTCTATGGAAAACTCCTTTACTGCTGTATTTGAAAAAGTAGATGATTGGTACATTGGTTATGTTCAAGAGTTACCAGGTACAAATATTCAAGAGAAAACGCTAGAAGAAGCAAGAGTGAGTTTGCACGAAGCAATTGAGCTAATTTTATTAGCAAATCGAGAATTAGCAGAGCGACAACTTGCTGATAAAAATGTTATCCGTGAAAGAATTACTGTTAAAATTTAGTGAAAAGACGTGAATTGATTCGTTATCTGCAAGAAAATAACTGTCTGTTTCTTAGAGAAGGTGGAAGGCATACGATTTACTATAACCCTTTGAACAACAGAACATCAGCAGTTCCAAGACATATTGAGATTGTCGATATTCTAGCGGCGAAAATTTGTAAAGATTTAGATATTCCCCCACCATAGCAAGAAAATGTGTATTTATTAGAAAAAAAAGGTATGCAATTAGACATAAATAATGAGCGAGAATATACTGAACAAATAAAATACGGACTGGCGCTGCATACTACAACTCCTGAATTGGGTTTGGCAATGAATTGTTTGGCTGGCAATACTCGTTCTGGAGTTTGGAATTTAGAGCGGAACTTATCCAGCCAGATCCATCAATATTTAGTGGAATTTATCCACCCGCAAACTTGGGCAGATTTAGCATTTATTTCTGTAGCAAAGGGGCCTGGCGGTTTTACAGGATCTCGCATTGGAGTTGTCACTGCCCGTACTTTAGGGCAACAGTTAAATATTCCCGTGTTTGCAATTTCCACTCTGGCAGCAGTGGCTTGGGATCATCTACCTTCAAAGAGTGCGATGCCTTACGGCAAGCCCTTCGGGTTCACAGTCGCCTACGGCGGGAAACCCGCCTGCAGCGCTGCTTCACCGCTCCGCGTCTACGCAGTCCAAATGCCAGCGCAACGAGGTCAAGTTTTTGCTGCTATTTATCAACCCTTGCCAGATACTTCCGGACTGAACGTTTTATTACCAGATAGTGTATTCACTCAAGAAGCATGGCAGGAAAAGTTAGCGAATTGGAAGACAAGTTATCAATTAATTGAAGCAAAATCCGGGTTAGCAGCAACAGTGACAAACGTGTTGGATCTGGCATATCTGGAGTGGCAACAAGGAAAGCGCCCTGATTGGTCACAAGCGCTACCATTTTACGGACAACATCCCGTGGAGTAGGGGCGGGTTTTATCAGATTTTGTGTTGCGGAGGATGTTGTTTCGATCAAACCCACCCCTACGCGCTAATTGTACGGGCGGGTTTTATCAGATTTTGTGTTGCGGAGGATGTTGTTTCGATCAAACCCGCCCCTACGCGCTAATTGTACGGGCGGGTTTTATCAGATTTTGTGTTGCGGAGGATGTTGTTTCGATCAAACCCGCCCCTACGCGCTAATTGTACGGGCGGGTTTTGTCAGATGTTGGATTGAAGAACATGTTCTCTCAATCAAACCCGCCCCTACATAGCCGCCATCACTTTCTCAACAACTTGCAAAGCCTGATCGACTTCTGCCTCTGTTACAATCAGGGGCGGGACAAATCGCACGACTTTTGGACCTGCGGGAACGAGTAATAATCCTTCATCCATAGCAGCTTTGACCACATCAGCAGCAGTTGTTTGAGTATCTGCTTGTAACTCCATACCGTTGATTAAACCCCAACCACGTACTTCAGCAATTTGCTGGGGATATTTTGTGGCGATCGCCTGCAAACCAGCACGCAATTGTTCACCTCTAGCTTCAACATTCTGCAAAATCTTTTCTCGTTCCAAAGTCTGGCAAACCGTCAGAGCAACTGCACAGGCAAAAGGATTCCCTCCAAAGGTACTAGCATGTTCTCCAGGTTGAAAGACATCGCAGAATGATTTGGATAACATTGCGCCTATGGGGATACCGCCACCCAAGCCTTTGGCACTGGTGAAAATGTCTGGTTCAACACCGAGATGTTCATAACCCCATAATTTCCCACTGCGTCCCATCCCAACTTGCACTTCATCAAAGATCAGCAAAATACCAGTTTCGTCGCAAATCTGCCGCAGCTTTTGGAAGTAAGCAATCTCACCCGGACGGACGCCACCTTCTCCTTGTAGTGGTTCCAAAAGAATTGCCGCCACACCATTATCACCACTGTCTAACTCGCTGATTGCGGCTTCTACTGCCTCAACATCGTTATATGGGACATAGTGGAATCCTGGCATCAAGGGGTCAAAGTGTTTTTGATACTTCGGTTGTCCGGTAGCGGTTATTGTCGCCAAAGTCCTTCCGTGGAAACTTGCATGAGCTGTCAAAATTAGAGGATTTTCAAGTTCTAGTACCGTATGTCCGTATTTACGTGCAAGCTTGATGGCCGCCTCGTTGGCTTCCGCCCCAGAATTGCAGAAAAAGGCGCGATCAGCGCCAGAATTTTGAACAAGCCACTTTGCTAAATCTCCTTGTTCGGGAATGTAATACAAATTAGAAACGTGATGCAATTTCTGAATTTGACGTGTCACTGTTTCTACTAAGGCAGGATGGGCGTGTCCAAGGGTACATGTAGCGATCCCAGCTACAAAGTCTAGATATTCCCGATTCTGTGTATCCCAAACGCGGCAACCCGATCCCCGCTCTAAAGCTAGGGAAAATCGCGCATAGGTAGACATGACAGCTTGATTGAAGCTCTCTGTATCAAAGGAACTTGATTGCACAGAACCTTTGTGTGAATCTATCGTCGCTTGTTCAAATAAACTTTGGATACTCACTACCTAAGTCCTCAAGATCTTCTATCTTATAATTATTCGCTAGCTTCATGATAACTCTGAAAGAAATCTTCATTATGAAGGAGTCTGGAGATAGGTGACAGAATAAAGTCGGGAGTTTCTAAAGGTATCGATAATATCACATTTATACTCGTATTAAAATCAACGGCTGTCAAATCATGATTTATTCAGTAATCACAAAGAGTCTGCCTAATTCCTGTAGCGACGCGAAATACCTGCGTCTCTACAACTTAGGCTAATGCTCCGATACTCTCAAATGAATGGCGGTGGTAAAAAAATTTTGTACTCGACACTCGAACAAAAATATCGTCGCATCCAAAAAGAGTTAATGCTCGGGACTCTCGCCCTTGGTGGTGTCTTCCTCATTGGTACTTTTTGGTATCACATAGTAGAAGGCTGGTCCTGGCTGGATGCAGCTTTTATGACGGTCATTACCTTATCTACTGTTGGGTACGGAGAGATCCGACCATTAGGACATCGGGGACGGTTGTTTACTATCGCCCTGATTTTTATGGGTGTGATTTCTATTGGTTACATTGTCAACCGATTTACAGATGCCATCATTCAAGGCTACTTTCAAGAAGGAATCCGATTGCGACAACAACGGCGTATCATGGACTCATTATCTGGGCACTATATCATCTGTGGATTTAGTCGGACTGGTCGTCAAATTGCCAAAGAATTTCAGGCAGAAGACGTTTGTTTTGTGATTATTGATTCAGAAATCGAATCTGTGCAAAAAGCCCAGGCAGAGGGTTACACTATTTACCAGGGTGATGCTACGCTTGATGAAACACTTTTAAGAGTGGGCGTGGAGAAAGCGATTTGTATTGTCGCGGCACTTCCTTCTGATGCTGAAAATTTGTATACAGTATTATCGGCAAAAACACTTAATCCAAATATTCGGGCGATCGCACGGGCAAGTACAGAAGAGGCATTGCAAAAATTACAACGTGGCGGTGCAGATGCTGTGGTTTCTCCTTATATCACTGGTGGTAAACGAATGGCTGCTGCTGCCCTCAGACCCCAGGTAATGGACTTTGTGGATGGTATTGTTTCCGGAACAGATCGGCAACTGTACATGGAAGAATTTTTGCTTGATCCGGCAGCTTGTCCTTTTATCGGTCAAACTCTAGGACAGGCAAGGTTACGGGCGCAAACCAGCGCACTGATTCTCGCTATCCGCCGCGCTAATGGCGAACTCATCGGTGGTCCCACGGCTGATACAATATTCAACAGTGGAGATGTGATTATCGCTATGGGTACTGCCGAACAGCTGCGATCTCTCAATCAACTTTTAGGACCCATTGGTTCCCAGAAATTACGGCGACCGAAGAGTAAATAAGACAATTATATCGTCCCTCAGGACTTAGGACTGCTGAATTTTCACTGATTTTTCCAACCATGCAAAGGTGCTATACTTGTGATTACCCATTCCATCACGATTGGGGGAGCTACTGAGATTAGGATGCTCGGATAAATTGCAATTCCCCAAATCGGGTGAACCAACATGCGGCATTTGTTTTGGATCACTGGGTACTTGAGTAAAGCTTTGACAACTGCTGTGTCGTTGTGGGGAATTTCTCCAGGACGAGAAAGCAACGGATAGCCTGTACGGGGGTCGATGAGATCTGTGGGATAGCTGCAATCTCGCAGGTTAAATGCGACATCAAAGCCAAACCTAATAAAGTTTTCCCGCAATCGTTCTTTCTCTGTCTCTATTTCTGGTGTACATTCCACCAGTTCATGCTGTGATTGCTGTAAAACAATCACTACCCACAAAGAAGACTGATTTTTCCAATCTGGTAATATCCGTTCGCAGTTGGTACAGATATACTTACTAGGGGAATGAATTGAAATCTGAACCGCTTGTCCCGTTGTCCCAACCAAATTAATAAGATAGCCTTGCTCAGAAGTATAAGCCGTGGGATAGTTCACTCAACTTTATTTGGTTTTTACAAGTTTTTTTCATCTAAAAAACTCCGCTCCGTATGGAAACCGCGCAGTTACAAAAGCGCGCCTGTTATACGAACGCTCATTTCAATGAGCGTCAAGCTATCCGCCACGAATTATAAGCGAAAAACTTACAATCATTAGGAATAGCATTTTGAGTAAGCCTCTTGCTAGTTTTAAGATTGTGTAGACTGATTGTCTTTCTTTGTGGATCTTTTTTAATAGGTGATTCGGTCCAACCACCTACATAGCAAATTCCGTATTTTGGGTGCTTAACTATTGAACCGCGCTTAAATCCAGCACTTATGGTTCCACCGTAGCGATATCTGATGTGTCCTGCTTGATGTTGCAGGCGATGCAGTTGACGGCGATGGAATTCCAAAGGGATGATTTCAATCAAATTAATGTTGTCTGGTTGTCCGTGTCCTTCCAAATACCAATTAGCCAATACCCATGAGTCAACGCAGTGTGCATCAAATTTGTTGGATAACTTATTCTTAGACTTTTTCAAACCTAAAGATTGTCGCATTTCATAAGTATCATTCCCCGAGCGAGTCTCTATGATTGCTATAGCTATTAATTCAGTGTAAAACCATTGTTTACCCACTTCTAATGGAGAAAAACTCGTATTCCACGCAAAGTCTGCGGGAGGGAGTACTCCCTCCCGCGAGCTTTGCTTTTTACCGTTTTTCCAAGTTTTGGCTTTGATATCCTCTACCACGAATGCAGTAACGGGATACATCAAAGTCAACCACTTGCAAATACGTAACTTCCATTGCCATCTAGCTTTGGTTGATGGTGCTAACCTTTGTTTGTTGACAAGTCTATTTTTACGATTTGGACGACAAGGTGTTTTTCTGAACCTACGGGCACGCCGCATATTACGACGAATTTCTACATGATCTTTAACCCAATCTACTGCGTGAGTTTGTACATTGAGGTAGGTATGAGATTTGGATTTAACTGTAAAACCTTCACGTTTTGAACCAGGATCGATCCCTACTGCTATTGGTTGGGTTTGTCTGTCAGAAGGTTCCTGATTAAGACGTATGCAGAACACACCTTTCTTGAAAAAACCTGTTGCTTTACCCGATTTGATCCAGCGGCGTGCGCGGCTGGGTGTAGTAGGCATCAATGGCTTTTGATTGTGATCGACGACAGGAACAAACATGTATGATAAATCCTATTTCTAGGTTTCTATTTCCCATCGAGACTGACGACTACAGAGGTTATGGGCTTGGGAAGCACCGGATGACGTAACATGTTTTTAGCTACCACGCTTAAGTCGTTCAGTTTGGGTTGTTAGCCCGTACTCTAGACACCGATTTGACTGAATTAAGAAGTTGGTAAATCTTCCTCTTTCAAGCCTCTAGCTATAAGCTAGAGGTTAGTGACTCATATGTTTGTATTGATGATAACTCTTTGATTGTCAGTAAAATTATCAAATTTTGTTGTGTGTCTTTTGTCCCTTGTGCTAAGTCAATTGTCTTTTGTCACAAATGACCAATGCCCAATAATTAATCCAACTTTAAAGCATTGACAGGAACTTCATCCCAGGAATTAACTGTCCGCAATCGCGCTACCCAACCCCACGCCTTTTGCACCTCGGTCAAATTTTCCTGAAATGACTCATGGCAATCTTTGGCTTGAGACTCATCACAACAAGCAATACAAGCATGAATCATCCCAGATGGATCTATTTGCTCGTTAACCCAAATAGTCATAAATTTAGTTATTAGTTGTTTAGTTATTTAGGAGGCGCGGAGTGAAGAGTAACTTTGCTTCCCTTGATTCCCCAACCTCGCTCTCCCCCGATTCACGGTTTTTGCGTGGCGATCGCTAATTTTGCTCCCTGTACTTGACGCAAGCGATCCATAACTGCTATTACCTGACCGTGTGTGACTTGTTCATCAGCGTTGATAATCACCAAATCTTCTTGGTTAGGACCAATCAATTGATGCACTGCCTCTGCCAAGTCGTTGATAGCAATTGATTTACGGTTTAAGCTGAGTTGTCCTTTTTGATCTAATGTCACCGTAATCGGTGTGGATGATTGTTGTTGTGATGATGCTGCTTTCGGTAAATTGACTGGCAAGCCTTCCGAGCGAGTTAGAAATAAAGTTGACATGATAAAAAACGTCAACAGAGCAAACATGACATCAATCATCGGTACGATATTGATCTGAAGTGGGGGTTCTGGATCATCTAGTAGGCGCATACGATTTATCTCCTCTTTCATAACGACGGCGGTACAGTAATTCTAGCTGTCCGCCATATTCTTGAATCAATGCAATTTGCCGCTGATACAGTCCTCGGAAAGTATTGGCAAATAGGAGTGTAAAAATAGCAACGACTAATCCTGATGCAGTTGCAACTAAAGCTTCACTAATCCCACCTGTAACACCTGTGGTTTTTGTCCCTCCCACATCACCAATATTCAGAGAGGCAAAGGAGGCGATCAGTCCTAACACAGTACCTAGAAGACCCAAAAGTGGTGCAAGACCGATAATTGTCTCGAATATATTTTGGAAGCGCTTAAGCAACGGGATCTCGGCTTGTGCGCTACTTTCTAATGCCAGACGAAACTCTTCTGGAGTTGCTTCTTCCAAATCTAAAGCTGCTAAAAAAATTCGAGTGATCGGCAAATCAGTATTTTGATGCAGCTTATCCAACGCACTGACGACATTATTGAGACGGTAGAGATGGAGCACCTCTCTCACGACACGACTTTGACGGCTATTAATTCGCACCCAAAAAATCAAACGCTCAATAATCAATGCTACCGCTAACACTGAAAACCCCAATAAGGGCCACAAGACCACGCCACCAGCCTTGAATATGTTACTATCAATTGCCATATACTGTTCGTTAACTCCTCAGCAGCCCACAAATCGATTAAGATATTGCTTCTCTAATAACACTTATAGCAATTTTTAGCCTCCTGGAATACACTTAAATTAAGGGAGTCGGATGAACCCATGCTAAATTATTAATCATTCTTGAACAATTTTAGATTTTGTCAGATGTGCATTGGGATGCGGCATCGTATCAAGAATTACTTGACGAATTAACTGTATTCAGGTCGCCCGCCATGATTCGCCAAGGTATGGCAGAAGCAGCCAAAGGACAAGTTCGGGATGCGGAGCCCTAGAAGAATTACGGTCAAGAAGAAAGGCAGCTATGAGTCACGGGAAGACAATCAGTGGCGGGTTCAAGCCCCACGCAATTGTTGACCACCAAATCGAAGATTTGGTGGGGGCGGTGAGTACCCGATTTGTGGCGGCTTTGACAGAGAACAGAGTCTGATCGTGTATAAAAGATTACTTATTCCTTCTGCCCTCTGCCCTCTGCCTTGCAAGGGAGGGCTGGTTAAAATATGACATACCGCGTTAGGATTACTCCGACAGCATTAGCAGATGCGGAGAAATTTTATCTGTGGATCGCTAATATTAGCATTTTATCGAGCAATGAAGCCAGCCATTTCTTCTATAAAGAAAATTTTTACCCCAGAACATTGATATAGCTCAGTATTCATGGTTAAGTCGATGTGTTGTTCTAGAAACAAGTTAGAATAGATGATTTATGAGAATCGTAAAACCAGCTTTGCTGAAGCTTTAAATTTTAGTTTTTGCATTGCCTCAGCTCTTAGTAACTCCGAGCCTTTAGAAATAATTTACAATTATTTACATAGTTAAGTTGGATTTCACTTATATATTCAGACCGTTACATTGTGAAGCTGCAATATAAATTAACTGTAGTCACTCCTAAATATAGGGAAGATAGCATTAAACGGACTATTTCCATAAAACACATATTGAGCAAAAATTGATATTATATATCAGAAAATCAATCTTAGTTTTTATGTCTAAAGTTTGTCAAAAAATTTGTCTGGTTGGTGACTTTGGTGTTGGAAAAACTAGCCTAGTACGCCGTTTTGTTGATAGGCAATTTAGTGATAAATACCTTTCTACTGTGGGTGTAAAAATTTCACAAAAATCCGTAGAAGTAACCAGATACCCACAAGAAACTCAAGGAGTTAAACTTATTATCTGGGATATTGAAGGTAGTAATAAATTTAAATCAATTGCTCTAAATTATTTTCAAGGAGCTAAAGGAGCCCTAATTGTTGGTGATGTTACACGACAAGAAACACTAGCTAGCCTCTCGCATTCTATGGAAAGTTTTTTAAATGTTAATCCGAATAGCCATATTGTCATTGCACTGAATAAGGCGGATCTCATAGAATATGAGTATTTAGAAACTCTTCGCAAACTCTATCGGTTTAGTGAGCAAACTTATGTCCTTGCTACCTATTTGACTTCAGCTAAAAATGGGGACAATGTAGATGAAATATTTAGATTTTTAACTCATAAGTTAATGCAATCAAGTAATAATATTTGCTGAAAAAATATCTAGAAACACACTCCAAATGGTAGGCATGTTCAAGAAAGACTGCGTTTTTATATCCTCCACAGAATGCTATATCATGAATGAATTACTAAGAAAAACATTATCTATACGTTGTATTGAATATTTGCTCATTTGTGAAAATTTGAAAATTTTGGAAATGTCTTCAGGTGTAAATCGGTTTGCCGAGAATTCTCAAGAATTACAGCCAAATCAAGATGTTAGGATATGTTTTCCAGAATTAATTGGAGTGGAGGAAATTCTTGAGGCAATTTTACAAGAAGAGGAAAATAATTTTGAGTTAAAGGGGATCATTCGCTTTCCAGATACTTCCTCTACTTTATATATTGATATCTGTATTATTAAAAATATTAAAGAAAACTCTTATAGGAATGAACTCATTATTTTTGTAGAAGATTCGACAGAACGGATGAATATTGAGCAATCTTTGATGCAAGGAGCAAATGAGGCAAATCTTTTGCTCAGTACCTTAATCGCATCTAAGCAATATATTGACCAAATTGTGACCTCAATGGCAGATGGATTAGTGGTAACAACGCTGTCAGGCAAAATAAAAACAATCAATCCAGCCGCACAAGCTTTGCTGGAATATGACGAAGCTGAACTCCGAGGACAACCGATCTCTACAGTTATTGGCGAGAGGGCGAGAGATAGACAGGAGGCAAGAGGAGGTGAAGAAGAAAGGATTATCATCACTGACAACCAACAACCAACAACTGCCCTTATTAAAGATATAGAAACTGTTTGTTACACTAAGACTGGGAAAAGAATTCCTATTGCCTTTTCCTGTTCGGTAGTTCAAACAGAAATTGAGAACTTTCAAGGTTATGTTTATATTCTGCGGGACATGACAGAACGCAAGCAAGTAGAGCTTGCGAAACAGGAATTTTTAGCGATGATCAGCCATGAGGTTCGGACGCCAATTACATCGGTAACTGGTATGGCTAGTTTGTTGTTAAGTACTGAGCTGAGTGTTAAACAGCAAGACTTTGTCAAAACCATTGAAACCAGTGGCAACGCCTTACTCGCAATTATTAACGACTTCTTAGACTTCTCCAAAATCGAATCAGGCAAGCTGGAATTAGAAGCACAACCTTTCGCTTTGCAAAGTTGCGTTAATGAGGCTCTTTATATGCTTGCACCGCAAGCTAAAGAGAAAGGGTTAAAACTCAGCTTCATAGATACTTCTGAAGTTTTCTCTTTGATTATTGCAGATATAACCAGGCTACGTCAAATATTAATAAATTTACTTAGTAATGCGATTAAATTTACTGAAACTGGCAGCGTTGAGGTTTCCACAATTGCTCGTGAAATAGACAGGAATCCAGATGGGAAAAAGAGTTACGAAATTCAGTTTGCTGTTAAAGATACAGGTATTGGCATTCCACGCGATCGCATAGAGCGTTTGTTCAAAGCCTTTAGTCAAGTGAACTCTTCGATGACTCGAGAGTATGGCGGTACGGGGTTAGGTCTTGCTATCTGTAAGAAATTGAGTGAGTTAATGGGTGGTAGAATTTGGGTTGAAAGTGAACCTGCCGTAGGCAGTACATTCTACTTCACGATTACCGCTCCTGTTGTTGAAGAGAGAGTGGAGAATGTCTGTAAAGATGTTGCTATTGATACTTATATAGCTGAACAACACCCTTTAAAAATACTTTTAGTGGAAGATAATATTGTTAATCAAAAGATAGTACAACATTTACTACAGCGAATGGGTTATGAAGCAGATCTTGCTAACAATAACAACTACCTGACTTTTCCCGTTAAGTCTTGAAAAGCTTGCTCGTAAAGGATTTGGCGCAAGGTACAAGATTTACAGTATAATCATTCAAGCGTGGTATCAGAGGTGACAAGTCATGTTGGACTGGTGGGAGAAAAATTTTGCGACTTGTGAGGAACGGCGATCGCCTCTGGTGACGAAGCCAACGTAAACCATTGGACTCTAAATTTTTAGTGCCTCAATAACGCTAATTGGTGACGGGGTTGGAATAACTTGGGTAAGTTGGAAGCCTGCCTTTTGCAGTAGCACTTGATATTCCTCCTCTGTGCGTTCGCGTCCACCAGTCATAACTAGCATATTGAGGTCAAACAACTTGCTAAAAGAAGATGCATTTTCAGTCGGAATTATTGTCTCAAACAGCAGAAGTGTACCATGCTGTGACATTGCCTGATGACAGTTTTTGAGAATAGCGATCGGTTACTATAATAGATCGTCCTTTCCTGTACAGCAACGGTAAGATAAATGACCGAGGGCGATCTCATTCCTGCTAATTCGGGATGGAAACTACTAACTGCACAAGATATCAACGTGGTAGCACGACAAAGGTCAAATCGTAGGAGTTAGATAGCTCGGGTTTTGTGTCGCAATCAATTCTTTAACGCCTGAATGCTGACGATCTAAGATTGAGGAACAATCTTAGGAGAAGGAACAAATGGAAGTTAAAGCCGCAGTAGCTTATAGTTCTAGCCAGCCGTTAACGATTGAAACAGTAAAACTTTCAGGTCCGAGAAAAGGGGAAGTGATGGTGGAGATCAAAGCGAGTGGGGTTTGCCACACTGATGCCTTCACCCTTTCTGGTGCTGATCCTGAAGGTTTATTTCCTGCCATTTTAGGACATGAAGGCGCTGGGGTTGTTGTGGAAGTTGGGGAGGGAGTCACCAGTGTTAAACCGGGCGATCGCGTCATTCCTTTATACACCCCAGAATGCCGTCAGTGTGAATATTGCCTCAGCTTCAAAACCAATCTCTGTCAGGCCATCCGCGTGACTCAAGGGCGAGGTGTCATGCCTGATGGCACCAGTCGCTTTTCCATGAATGGGCAGATGATTCATCATTATATGGGGACATCGACCTTTTCTAACTATACGGTGTTGCCGGAGATTGCTGTGGCAAAAATCCGGGAGGATGCGCCTTTTGACAAAGTTTGTTACATTGGCTGTGGTGTAACCACGGGTGTTGGTGCAGTCATTAACACAGCTAAGGTAGAACCTGGAGCTAATGTGGTTGTTTTTGGGTTGGGTGGGATTGGCTTGAATGTAATCCAAGCTTCCCGGATGGTAGGAGCCAATATGATTGTCGGTGTAGATACCAATCCGGCAAAGAAAGATTTAGCAGAAAAGTTTGGCATGACTCACTTCGTCAACCCCAAAGAAGTTGAAGGCGATTTGGTTCCCTATATAGTTGACTTAACCAAAGGCGGTGCTGATTACAGCTTTGAATGCATTGGGAATGTGAATATTATGCGTCAAGCATTAGAATGCTGTCATAAAGGTTGGGGCGTAAGTGTAATTATTGGTGTTGCTGGTGCTGGTGAGGAAATTTCCACCCGTCCTTTCCAACTTGTGACTGGGCGTGTTTGGAAAGGTTCAGCATTTGGTGGCGCTAGAGGACGCACCGATGTCCCGAAAATTGTCGATTGGTACATGGAGGGTAAAATCAACATTGACGATTTGATTACTAATGTGATGCCGATAGAACGCATTAATGATGCTTTTGATTTAATGCACAAGGGTGAGTCGATTCGGAGTGTGGTAACGTTTGATTGAGAGAGGGCTCTTGAGTGGGGGAGAGTGCGAATGCCTGTGGCACGCTACGCTAACCCCAAGGGAAGCGATCGCTACATTTCTTCTAGCAAATGTGGAAGTCCGGTGCATATTGTTCGACTCGTAGAGTATAACTGCCACCTCACGCTGCCCAATTCTTCCTACTTTTTTCGGTCTTGCAACTGTATTAATTTTAGGGTGTGTTCGTCAAGATCGGTAGGCGTAGACGCAGAGGGGCTTGCCGTTAGGTTTCGCTTCCCTGGAACCCACTCACACTGATCATCGATACGAAATGAAACCAAACTGTAGTGTCTTTCAAAGAGTTTTTCTAAGATTATATGAGCGAACTTATTCATAATCATTATCAAAACCTCGCAGATATTTTTGAAGATTTATGGTTTTATTCAGAGGATTTTGTTCAATTTCTTACTAAGAAAATAATTGAACATTTATCTCTAAAAAATACAGATATACTTATTGATTTAGGATGTGTTACAGGAATATACGCTAAAGAAATTAACAGTCAAATGCAGTTAGATAATCCGATTATCTGTGTGGACTCCTCGAACAAGATGCTTGAGAAAATCCCTAATAATCTTAGGTATAAATGCGTGCAAATGGATGCAATGGATTTTTCGACTTTGTCTGGGATCTACAATAAATATTCTTAAATTCTCGGACCGCTTTGTTTTTATCACAGCAAGTAAGACCTGATGCGTAAAACTATGTGGTGCTTGGTGATTGGGAATTGGGAAAAAGCCCATTTGAAATCTCGAAAAATCTTTGGCTTATTGATAATCAATCAATTTTTTTGAGAAATCTTGGTCAATTCTCAATATCTTTGGCTTGTTGATAATAAAAGCTAAGCGGGTTGTTTTCGCCCATACTTTGGCAGAATATGGATTTTATCATGTTCGATCAAACACTTATAATAATGTTTGTAGTTGTGCTGTCTTCGCTCTTAAAAGTTTGAGAGCGCTGAAGCGCAACTACGAACCTATCTGTCATTTTCTTACGTCGAACTCAGGTTTATGAATATTGAGAAGCGACCACAATGCGTGAGGGTATAAAACCGAAGATTTGCGCTCGCCTAATTTTAGTCCAAACATAGTATTCCCACCCCTTTCTTCTATGGTTAAACTCAACTCAGAATACAAATGCTTCGGTGGCAAACTCGGCTTTTATAGTCATTTTTCCTCCAATTGTAACGGGGAAATGCGTTTTGCTGTCTACCAACCACCGCAAGCAACTCAGAAACCAGTGCCAGTTCTCTATTTTCTTTCCGGGTTAGCGTGTACGGAAGAAAACTTTATGGTTAAGGCGGGGGCACAGCAATATGCTGCAAAATACGGTTTGATACTCGTAACGCCAGATACTAGTCCTCGCAATACTGGTATTTTTAGTGAGGATGATGACTGGGACTTTGGCTCGGGTGCTGGCTTTTATGTGGATGCAACTGAGGAACTTTGGGCATCTCATTACCGAATGTATAGCTATGTTGTTCAAGAATTACCTGCTTTGATTGCCAATAATTTCCCCGTACAATCGGATAGACAAGGTATTTTCGGTCACTCAATGGGCGGACATGGTGCGTTGGTTTGTGCTTTGAGAAACCCCGAACAATACAAATCGGTATCAGCGTTTGCACCTATTGCCGCACCGATGCTTTGTCCTTGGGGTCAAAAGGCATTTAGTGGATATTTAGGTAGCGATCGCGAAAGTTGGCATGCCTACGATGCGAGTGAATTGGTGAAGCAAGTGGGATATCACAGTCCAATTCTCATCGATCAAGGTACTGCCGATCAATTTCTCGCCCAACAGCAACTCCTGCCAGACGTTTTTGAACAAGCTTGTACTGCAATTAATCAACCTCTGATTTTACGTTATCAAGAAGGCTACGACCACAGTTATTATTTTATCTCGACTTTTATTGAGGATCACATTCGCCACCATGCAACTGAACTACAAATACTTTAGTTGCTAGTCACAATGTTCGATATGCAGGGTAAGCGCAAGAAAAAATGTAGCTGTTTATGCTATTGAGTCAGTGCAGTTGCCAAGATATAAAACTGCACCTCTCGCGCAAAGTCTGCGGGACAGAAGATTCTGTCCCGCAGACTTTGCGTTGATCGTCGAGACGGAAGGGCTGACGGCTCGTCCCGGCTCCAGCCGGATATACCAGTCCACGCCGATGCCCGCGAGCTCGGCCACCTCCTGGCGTCTCAGACCCGGAGTCCGGCGTCTTTGCCCGCTTGGGAGACCCACACATCGTGATCGGAGGAAGTCGCCGAGTTCGCTTCGTCTCGGGTTCGCCATACCTCAATTTACCGATCTAAAACGGGGTCTCTATTTCAGTCGAGACTGAATCTATACGACCTTCTGTACTAATTGCCGACAGCATCGATAAAGCCGCGATCGCACCCCTCACTTGACCAAAGAAAGGCAGAGGGCAGAGGGCAGCTATGCTGAAGGGAAGAATTTATTTTCCATCTGCCAGTATGGGTACAAGCCCCCAACTTCGTTATGAAAGGTAAAAAAAGATGTATTTCGAGACGGAGTGACGCCCTTCGGTGGTTTCAATCCCGTTGCCGGGAATCATTGATTTGAAAGTAGAATTGGTGTGCTATTAGATTGACTAACACAGATTTGTTTCAATCCCGTTGCCGGGAATCATTGATTTGAAAGAAAGACCGGGCTGTCTTTATCCTTTACGACATTCATAGAGTTTCAATCCCGTTGCCGGGAATCATTGATTTGAAAGAGAATCCCGTCTTAATAAGACAAAATGTCTTAAAGGGTTTCAATCCCGTTGCCGGGAATCATTGATTTGAAAGCTTCTTAGGAGAGATAATGATCTCGGGATCTTATTTCGTTTCAATCCCGTTGCCGGGAATCATTGATTTGAAAGTTCATCATTGGGATCGACTTGATAAGTCAATCTTGTGTTTCAATCCCGTTGCCGGGAATCATTGATTTGAAAGTAGCTATAGATTATGGGTGTTGTTATCCATCTATACAACGTTTCAATCCCGTTGCCGGGAATCATTGATTTGAAAGTTTGAAATAAATAAAATACTTAATCCTAATTTTATTTTTAAATCATGTTTATGGGATTCATTGTTTTTTTTTTATTTCTGAATTTAGTTAATTTTTTTGTTTTTTTATTTCGTTTCAATCCCGTTGCCGGGAATCATTGATTTGAAAGAGACATGTTTTGCTCTTCTGCTAACTGCATATATAGAGTTTCAATCCCGTTGCCGGGAATCATTGATTTGAAAGCTGTTGTCTGAACATGAATAGGGCAGAAGAACGTAGAGAGTTTCAATCCCGTTGCCGGGAATCATTGATTTGAAAGTCTGGATGAACTGAGCGATCGCAAAGGAACCCTAACCGTTTCAATCCCGTTGCCGGGAATCATTGATTTGAAAGACAGATAAACTACAGCCTGAAGCATTGAAAGGTATGTCAAGTTTCAATCCCGTTGCCGGGAATCATTGATTTGAAAGAAGAATAGTTTGTATGACGTATTAGCAATATTGCATCAAGTTTCAATCCCGTTGCCGGGAATCATTGATTTGAAAGGTTAACGAAATTAAGTTATATTTAACTAAAGGTTTTTCTTGTTTCAATCCCGTTGCCGGGAATCATTGATTTGAAAGTATGGGTGGCTCGAAACTAAGTACAATTATGCGATAGTTTCAATCCCGTTGCCGGGAATCATTGATTTGAAAGTTGTCGTTAAGACATAAGTAACCTATTTTTTCCCATTGTTTCAATCCCGTTGCCGGGAATCATTGATTTGAAAGGCCAGATAATAAACTATCACTGCCATCTAGGGGAGAAAGTTTCAATCCCGTTGCCGGGAATCATTGATTTGAAAGGTGGATGGCCACAAGGATGTACAGTGCAATGAATTGGTTTCAATCCCGTTGCCGGGAATCATTGATTTGAAAGTCGGATCGCCCGTAGCTGTATTCCCTTTTCAAAGTTTCAATCCCGTTGCCGGGAATCATTGATTTGAAAGTCCGCCAGGTGAAACCCAGTCATAGAAGGCTTGAGACAGCCCTTTTTGGCAGGTCGGTTTTGAAAGTCCGTTTCCAGGATTCATCAATAGGAGAACTGATGAGTATCAAAACCTGTAAAGTATTGATTTGTCAAGGTTCTGAACAGTTTGGCGGGACCCCCGGTATTTTTGCCCGTGCTTCGAGCCGCCAAAAAATCCTTCAGCTTCATCATTATAGTATGATAGTTTCTTCTTGTCTGGGTTTATCTGATCCATAAGTAATGGTTTTCTTCACCGCACCAGCATCTAAGACGTAGATGCGTACTGAATCCTCAATCGGTTTAATCAAATTTTCGATTTTGATTTTCAGCTTAGCAAACTGCATGGCGTTTAGGAAGCATTCAAATATGCTGTATTGCGTCCATTTGCCATAACCAGAAAGCAGATTGTGCAGCTTTTTTCGTCGTTTGTTACCAGTGCGGGTATCGGGAATATCGTAAATGACCAAGTAAAACAATGTACTCATCGTAGTATCAGTGGTTTGTAAACAACTCCTTCCTGTAGGTGGCGGCTTAATAACCGTGCTTGCAGTTCGATCGCACGTCGATAATGGCAGCGATAGCCAAAGGTGGGATGCTTAAACTCATCATTCATTTTGCGTTCCCAGCAGTTGAGAAATTTCTTGCGACCGCTTTCGCAAAGGCGATACGCACCAAAACTTTCGCTAAAATCATCAGACTGTAGTTCTTTGTGACTAATCACTGAAAGAATGAGATTATCGGCAATCAGGGGACGAAATTCCTCCATCAAATCCAACACCATCGCAGGTTGTCCCCGCGTAGTTTCATGCAAATAGCCGATGTATGGATCTAAACCTGCCATATGTATTGCTGCAGTGACTTGCACTTGCAAAAGTCCATAAGTAAACCCAAGCAATGCATTCACCGCATCAGTAGGCGGACGGCGATTTCTGCCGTTGAAAGACCACTGTTCGTTCAGCATCGCCGACCAACAAGTAAAATATTCCCGTGCTGCTAAACCTTCAACTCCCCTGACTTCATTCAGCGTTGTTTGTTCTTTGACCAGTTGTTTGCGGGATTTGAGGGGATTATCTTTTTGACCGTGGCGGTAGAGAACGGCGTACTGGTTGTGGATTTTACCAGTGACGATAGTTTTCACGAGTTCCAGGCGTCTTTGTTCGTCGTAGTAGACCGAGTATTGTGCCAACCGCAGTTGACCGTTACGCGAGTAGCCAGGAAGCGCTGTACCCAAGTACTTGCCAAAATGAGAAAGGTAATGTACTGGCATTCCCAGTTCTAATGCATACGTCAACGCATCACCAGTTATTTGGGGATTTCCCATCAATACGACTTGTTCGACGGTTTGCGCTGCTACCGAATGCTTTGCCCAAGAACCATCTTCTTGTTTTAATGCCACCTTAAAGGCTTCCGCAGTTTTACTTAAAACGGCATCGGGTTGCGTAACATAAAGTATAGACATTTTTATTCCTCTCGACGTAATTGTTTGATTTCATTCGGCAAACAAATGTTTTTTAAGCTACAGTCACGGCATTTCTTGGGATGCTCGATGGGTTCAGGCATGGCGCAGGCGATCGCAGTAAGTGCCGCAGAAATGGCTTGTTGTGTTGCTTGCCGTAATGCGGGTGTAAAATCTACTCGCTGGCGACGGCGATTGGCATAATAGAAAATTTCGCCATAGCTAATTGTGCGTCCTGTGCGTTCTTCGAGGCACAATGCCGCACCGCAAAGCTGAAAGTGATCGCTCAAATGATTCGCCATTCGACCTTTTTTGAATTCTACCGGGATGAATTGGTTGTCTTTTTCCTCAACTGCGTCGATAATCCCGTGGATGTGCAGGCGATCGCTCCACACCCACTGATGGCGATAAATCACCGTATATCCCTCAGTGTATTGACCATCCGTATCCACATTACGGTGTAAATGGCGACCAATAATAATGTGCTCGTTATCGGCATTTTCTCCTAGTTGGTATTCCAGGTAGAAACGGCGAGGGCAATATTCCCAAGCATTTAGGTATGCTAATGGGAGTGAATGTTCGTGCTGTTCATTCATCGGCTATTTGCAATCTTTCGCTGTTTTGGTTTGGAAGTTTGGCTTAGTGCGCTTGTCATAGCCAGTTGAGTTTGTCCCATCCCCATCGAGGTTTTGCGCCCTACCCCCGAAAAAAAGGCAAAATTGGCGAGGATCGTTGCCATCTTCGCGGCTTCTACTTCGTGGAAGCGATAACGCACCCAACCCTGTGCTCCAATTTCCGCACCTCCTTCCATTTTGAGTGCGTGGGTTTTGAGCTCGTATGCCGAAACTAAAGCGTTCCATTCCATCGGTGCAAGGTGGTATTGTTCTGGCGCAAACGCATTCCAGCGTCGGTGCAGCGAGTTAAAGACTAATTCCGGTAGGGGAAACGTCTGAACCCCTTGGTTTTGTTTAAAGCTGGTGGGGGAAAGAAATTGCAATTCGATGTCGTTCAAAACTTGAGGAGGATGTGACAGCAACCCATAATCTGCTGCACCTGCTAGATGGTGCGTACCCGGCAGAGCATACATATTGCGTAATACAAAGGGAAAATTTGCGAGGACGAGCTTCTGGGTTTCCGATTGCTCAAACCCACTCATTAGTGATTCGATGATACTTCCATCTAAAATGCCGATGCGAAAGTAAAAAAAGTCTCCAACTTGCGTGCCAGATGGGCGACGATTTCCCAATAAACACGAAATACTCAAAGGTGAATTCTGACTGGCATGAATAATCGACGCCGCCTCAGAATTACCCAACGCTATCCACTTTAAAACTAAAGCATGTAGCGCCCGCGATAAAGTTGGTGGTATGTATCCAACATCCGCAGCCGCAAGTTCGATGACGACTGAGTGTAATGTTGGCGGTTTATACGGTTGCTGCAACATTTCCTGCTCCATAAGATGTCCGTAATGGTAAACGAATCTGTTCGGGTAACTGGGGAAATTGCATTTTGAACTTTTTCCAAGCATCTCCTGCTGTTTCCCTATACTCACCACGCAGTTGTGCCTGACTCACCAAACTGACTGGCGGCATCACAATGCGGTTGTACAGTAGTATTTGGGTATCGGTTGGTAAGTCGAGAGGGTTTAATGGGTGTAAGCAGACATATTCCCCTGACTTAACTTGAATTAGCGAATCGGGAATTTTTACCACCTCAACATGAGTTTTGGCAGCCCATTTCCCCAGACGTATCCAACGCGGGAAGTTAATCGCTTCGGGTGCAATAATATATGTGCGATATAAGCTGCCAACAGCCAATTCTTTTGCCCGCCCGTAGTTAATCGGATAATTTTTATCTGCCCCTTTATCACCAAACTGTTTTGACTTACCATAGTAAGTTACCTGGGCAGCTTTGAAAGTGTTAATTTGGTAGGACCAAGTTATTGGTTGTGCTGGAAATACATAAATTCCCGCTTGATTTAAATGCAGAAGATTTTGTTCGGCTTTGCTATCCAAATATGTGGGTTGCTGTGCCATTTCTCCTTGAAGGCGATAGGCTTGGGGAATATATTTGATTCCGAATAATGCAAAACTCAGTGCCCAGTTGTGCAAATATTTTTCGGTTTCATAGAGAATTCCCATCTCTCGCGTGGCAAAAAAGACATTGTCATGCAATGTGAGAGTGCAATAGTAAAGTGTCATATGTGCTATAAATTGTGAACACTGCCTTTGTAATAAACCGCCTTGGCTGACGCCACGTCTGACGACGAACGCGCAGCGTCTCGCAGAGAAGACGCCAAGGTAGCCAAGGTAGCCAAGGTAGCCAAGGTAAGAAAGAGAGAACTTATAGCGATTTTCAACTGAGTAGGGGTGAACGGTCGTCGTTCGCCTTTACAATATGATGTACCTCACACAAATGAACATCGCTATAGTTCATGAATTATGAAGGATTGCTGTATTACCTACTTGCCTTTTTTCTTCAAGGCACCAAATGATTCTGCATAGGCTTTGGTTTGCCCGTAAAGTGCTGTCATATTTTCAAGCGATCGCATTTCGTCTTGATACAGGGTGCTGATTTCATGAACTAAATCATCCAACTGCGAACCAAAAATTAGATGTGCTTTGCGTACAGGTTCGTCATTCAATAAGGTATTTGCCACGGTTTGTGCCTGATGCAAGATATCGCCGATTGGAGTATCAATGTCGCCTTTTAATTTTAATGCATCGTAGAGAGCCTGAGTATAATGCAAATTGCTGAATATTTCCCCATCACAAAAGGCAATTCCGGCGATGTAGTTTCGCATTGTTCCTGTGCGTGATTCCTGTGCGCCGTAACGTTTTGTCCGCAGCAAGTTACCTAATACGTAAATAAACCCTTCATAAGTTGTATCTCGTAAGGTTTCGATAGTTGGAAATGTCACTTCTGGAATGACATGATCTAATTCGTTAATAGCACTCCGCATCTCTCCTGCTTCACTCATTGTTCCACCTTCAAAAGGTGCATTGAAAGTAAAACTGCGGTGTGATTGTTCGTAATTGTTCAGAGAAAATGCCGAATCAGAGTGAACCTTGGAACGTTCTGAACCGCCATCACCTATTGCAAATCCATAGATAATACAGTCAGGGCATTTTTTACAGGATTGTTCCCCATTATATTCACAGTACTTCTCCTTGTTTGATTTATCAGCAGTGGTAAGGTTGAGTGCGCGAAGTAATTCTCTTCCTGCAAGGCGTTCGGGGGTGGTTTGCTTGCGCTTGAACATCACCAAACGGCTGATTTTTTCTTTGTTCTCCAATCCGGCTTGTGTTCGTGCGGTGTTGAGAATACCATCAGTTTGAAAGACTGGAAATGATTGACTGTGGCGTAGCATAATAAAGTGGATGTACTTCCCTGTAGCCAAGCGAGGAAATGCCGATTGAAAGTGTGGTTTTAAGCTTTCTAAAACTGTCATGATTCTTCTCCCAATGATTCAGATTTTGATGAATTTTCTTGTAACTCCAACCAACGATAGGTAAATTCGGCACCGGATTTGATCCGATTGCGATTTTCTTGTAACAAGGCGCGATCGCCTTTATAAAGTTCGAGAAACAACTCTTGAACGCAAATCGTCATAAAAGTGTGAATGGCTGTCAACTCCCTAATTTCTCTTGTGGCTCTATCTACAGATTTATCCATCATCAATGGACGTTTGTAGACTTCCTGACGTTGAATGGCATCTTTAATTTGTCCGGCTGCTTGTAAAATTAAATCCTCCTGAGCAACTTGTTGCGGTACGCTAAGAATGACTTCCAAAGCCTTGGATAGGGGCAGCAATATTGTGTGACTTGATTCGCGTAAATTAGCTTGGTAAAATGTGCGGTATTGTCGCACTAATTTTTCCATGAGTTTCATTAAATAACTTCCTCCTGTTTTGACTGAGTCATCTTCTGTTTCTACCCAGAATTGGGTATATTGCCAGTAACGTTTAACTTCTTCATGAGTGGGAGGTCTTTTTTCGGAGCGCAATCTTTCTTCAGCTAAAGCAAAAATATTCAGGACATTGGTGCTAACTTCTCGGACAGTTTTAATCAAATCTCGCCACTTAGCATCAGGTGGTGAACTACGGGTGTCTAAATGCAAGCTATAGGCAATCATAAGCCGTTGTAATGCAGTGGAGAAATCTTGAATTCGTAAGGAGGTTGATAAACCTAATAAGTTCCAAAATCCAGCAGGGCCATCAAGAATTACGGATTCTTTAAAGTCGCTATCACTGTTATAAAGCGGTACAGAACTGCTGGTAGCTATGACTTTCACTCCCAGTAACATGGGAAGCATTAAGGCGATGAAAGCAGGTTGTACCCAAGCATCTGTAAGGGTTTTACCGCGTGTTACTGTATAACTCATTGCCATAAATGGCAAATTCTCTTTAGCATATTTGTGTTGCTCTTTCTCAAATCGACCTGATTCTGGTTCATCTAATAACCAGTTCATAGATTGCAGTCCGCTAGAATTCATTCCGGCTTCTAACCATTTTTTACGTATATCCCAAAGATTGATTTGCTTCATATTGTTTGTCAACAATTTGATAGCAGTAGCAGTTTGGGGTGAATAAACGTAGGCGGGGAAAATGTATAAAAATATCGGTTGCTGTTCTTCGAGTTTCCCTGCTTGTACTGACCAGAAAGCTTGACGTAGGAGCATTTCTAAAGCCCAGATTTTAGAAATACCTCGTTTAATTTGCCGCCCACCAAGGGAATTTTTATTACTGTACTGCTGGGGTTTAAATAATACCACAGAATCCATTTGGTCTTCTGATTCAAATTCCCCAGAACTAAGAGAACAAATTGGTTGTTTGGCTGCTTTAGTTTTAGCGTCAGTATATGCCGCAAATTCAGCTGCAAACGCTGGATTTTCAGTTTCCCATCCTTTGACTTCTAAATATTGAGTTAAATAACGATAAAAGATTTCGCGGATGGGACTGTCATGTTCTGGCAGTAAGTTGCGATCGCTTGCCCAAGTCGCCAAATCTTCTGCCCATTGATTAAGTTTTTCGGAAACATCTTCCAGGTTCAGTGTGGCATGATCAGCAATATAATGAGCTGCGACTTGATACCAACCATAATAGACTCCTCCTGCCTGTACTTGTGTTTGTTCTGGTGAGATTTTGTCTTGGAGTTCTAAAGTATTTAGTATCCAAGTGATATATTCGGGAGAATTACTAAAAAATTCCTTTTGGGTGATAAAGATAAATTCAGCAATGCGATCAGCACGGATATCTGCACCTTGAAGGAGAAATTCTTTTTCGGATTCAGTTAAAAATAACTTTTCTAAACGTTTGGGTGTTGCCGGATCTTTTATGTTATTGACACGGGCTGCAATCACGTTTGGAAGTTGGGGAATCAGTTCGGCAGCAGAAAATAATTCCAAGGTTTGGGGAGCAACTTTTACTCCCTTCCCATCCCGTTTAAAGCCGATGTCTCCACCCAGCATTCTACTTCCGAGAACACTGCTTACCTGCTGCCAAATATAACCTTGGAGTTCTAATTGTTCGGGAGTTTCGCTATCCTGAGGTGCGAGATATACGACACCTTGGGCAAAAAATAAGATTGGTTCCCATTCCATCTCCTTGGCAAAAATCACTGTGGCATTGTGGATACCGTTCGTTAGAATGCCCAAAGTGTCTCGCAGACGGTGATAGACTAATTGTTTGTGAATACCCAGAGAACGTAGGTGATCGCGCAGGCGATCGCCTCCTGATTTCGTATCAATCTCTCCAGGATCTTTCAAGTGAACAGCAATGTCTCCAAAACCGAGGAGATGACGTAACGGCAGCTTGAGGCGACGAGAATCATTGATTTTAAACTTGGGCCAGTTGGCAGGTATAATATTAGTCCCATGTTTAAACTGGGTATTTTGTGCTAAAAAAGCAATGTCCGAAAGATATTCCCGCCACTTCAACCAAAATAAGTCAAAATTCAGTTTTTCACCTAATTCTTGACAAACTTCCAGAATTTCTGTAACATCAGCAGCATGAGGAGGTTTTTTAGCTTGAGCGCGACAATGTTTGTCATAATCATGCAGGGTGATTCCCAAACAGAGTAGTCGCTTTTCGATATCTGACAAAGATAAATCTTGTCTTAAGTATGGAATTAAGTTCCAAGATGTCAGTAAGGCATTCAATACATGTACCATTAAACTTTGGTCAGGATTTTGTGACCATTCCCGAGATTTTTCTCCAGCATATTTATCGCCAATTTGACATAAAATTTGATAATGTACTGCTTCCGAACCTCCTAAGGCAGTCGATAGAGCAAATTCTCTTTCCAATGCTGGTAGTACAGTTTCGATATACGAACGCAGAATAAGATCTGTGTCTGCTGGTAAGGTTTCAATCAGCAGAGTTTGTAGTAGAGTCGGCATGAAGATTTCTCTAAAAAATTGATGATTCAAATCGGGTAGAGTAGAACTTTTTTAATTTTCCACCCAAAGCGGCTAACAGTAAGGCATCTTGGTTAAAAGCACAGGCATAGGTTTCCTCGGAAGCATCGGTGAGTCGATATAAGCCAAAAAGAGGGCTGAGGTTAAGGGTTTTACTAACTTCCCAGTGACTTGTAGGTGAATCTTTACGAACGGGAACTAGAAAAGCAAGTATTTTCTTTTGTTTCAAGCAAGCGATCGCCTCAGATTGAGGATGTCCGATTAAACTTAGCTTGTCTACTAAGGAAAGTTCACCACACTTCAATTCGCTACTCTTGCGGTTGCAATGCAAGCTGAGATGAAATCGTTCGTTCACCCAACTTTGAACGCGAAGATAAACCTTGATATAGTCATCGGGAAATTCTTCTTCTCCATGACTGGATTGAGAAGCTGCTTGCAAGAATGTTTCTCTGTCTGTGACTTCTACCAATGCATAAGGTAAAACTCTCAGTAAGTCATAAGTATAAAAGCGATGATTCTCCCAAACAGCAGCTTGGAGAGTTGAACCACCTCGGAAACGCAAAAGTTCGTTTTGGATGGCTTTGCCAACATCATTATACTGTAAAGCAAACCACTGCTTGCGTGCAGATTCCAGATTTTGTCGGTAGACACGCTGCAAATCTTCAGTCATGCGATCGCGCACTTGTTGACTGACTTTGGCATTTTCCTGACTCATTCGTGCCAGCATTCCCTGTGCTTGCAATGCACCCCAACGTTGACTATATTGATGAAATTCTTTAGGTGGATCAAAAGCATAGGCGATCGCATCGATTAATTCACCTCTTTCCATACTTGGAGTGAGTTTTTCAAGCAATCTCGCCATCACCCAAGGCGTATGACTAGGAATCAAAAGAAAAGCTTTGTACGCAGAAAACCCAGAATGTCGTCCCAAACGACCCAAACGTTGTACGATGGTTGCTGAATCACTACTCTCAAAAATCAACAGGTGAATTTTAAAGTCAACGCCAACATCCACCGCAGATGTTCCCACAACCAAAACTGGCTGGTGGCTATCTTTGAGTTGAGTTTGGGTTTGTAACCTTTCTTGACGATCAATGCGTCCACTGATTTCTCTAACGATGACTCCTGGCAGTAATTTCTGAAGTTGACGAGCGATCGTACCCGCCTTGGCAACAGAATTGACAATAATCAACCCTCTGCCTTTTGCTTCTGCATCCAAAATTTCTTGAATGCGAGAAGCCATTTCAGTCAGCCATGAAAGCGTATCTGTCTCTTTTAATTCCACAAACTCCAGTTCAACAGGTTGTAGAATTTGCCGATAGCCGGGAGAATTTTCATTCGGCTGGAAAATAAGTGGCAACTCAGAGAGTGGAAGTTCCAGAAGTTGGGAATAACCAGGAATATTTTTATCCGCATAAACCCCTTCCACAGCTTCAACACGAAACCCGGTTTGGCGCAGTTGTTCAATAAAATCTGATTTAGGTGTTGCCGAAGTAAACAAAAAACGCCTTGGGCGTGACTGATTTTCCTGAGTACGGCGGATGAGTGTGATACTGTTCAAAACCGCAGCTTCTTGATGCTGGCCAAAAATATGAAACTCATCAAACACCCATAAATCAGGCCATTCTGCCAATGCTAGAGGTAGCAAGTCATGACCATAAGCCGCATCTCGATACTGAAAGTGAGTGATATAATGAAAAATATCAGGATTTGTCAGCAGAAATGGCTTTTGTTGGATAGCTAGTAACAGTTCTTGAAACTTATTGCTTTTTTCTGCTTGCTTTACCCGACGACTTAACTCTGCACCAAACAGGCGATCAACTCGTTGCGAAGCATCCAAACCGAACACTTCGTGATAATGTTTTTGCTGTTGAGTTTGGTCTTCTACCAATTCAATGGTAGGATATTGACTCATAATCCGAAAACTTGGGTTCAGCAGTCCCGGTAAAGAAGCACCTAGAGATTTCCCATCTCCAGTTGCAGATTTGTTAAAAATAATGTCAGCTTCTCCTTGAACAACAGCAGCATAAGTTTTTGCCTGATGAGAGGAGAGGGGACATGTGTAACCTTCTGGAGGTTTTAGCTTGTCTGCTTGGCAAATTTCTTTGCATCCCAGCAGACACTTACCTACACCTGCATTGAGTTCGGAGTAGAGAGGGTGTAACAACACTTTCACAGCAATCTGGGTATCTCGATTTCTCCCAGAATATTACCCATTTCAAAACAATCGTAGTCAAAAAATGATAACTTCTCAAAATAAGGGGAGATTTCCGAAAAGTAAAGATTTATCTTAAAATTTGGCATTTTTGCAATTTTTGTGATGATAGCTAAAGCTTTTATTTTCAACTAAGCTAAAGCCTGAGGTGACACAAACAAAACCTGTGAAGGCTGACTAATTAGGCGCTTTATATACAGACAAGATATGATTTTGGATATTTTTACTCCTTTCCAGCGCGAAGAATATCTATTTAATTAACCTCAAAGACGAGGCCGCGCTACAGGCGGCTTATATCACGTTCGCCTAATTACTTATAAATAAAAGATAGGCTCGTAGTTGCGCTTTAGCGCTCTTGATAGTTTTGAGCGCTAAAGCGCAACTACAAACTCTTTTATGAGTGTTCAACCGAACTTGATATTAGCCTGCTCTCACGGCGACTCCGTCGCAAATGTATCAGTGTTAGACAAGGAGGAGATAATTGCCGTATGATGAACCTAGCCCACAAAATTGGCGGGTCAAAGCGCGGGCGAAAAACCCCCTACTCCTGCCAAATCTTCAGAACCTAGATAATTCAATAGCTTTGGTAATTTCGATACTTTTGGTTTCGCTATTCACAGGTTCCCAAAATGGACTTTTAAAATAGACATGCCAAAATAGCCTGTACAAATCAGTCTCTGATTGGGTTACAGGTGACGGGGTTTTAAATCAATGATTCCTGGCAACGGGATTGAAACAAAGCAAGTATGAAACCAAAACGTAAAGCCGCCCCTGGTTTTAAATCAATGATTCCTGGCAACGGGATTGAAACAGTTAATTTCGGTGCTTGGCAGAGAAAGGTAATTGGTGTTTTAAATCAATGATTCCTGGCAACGGGATTGAAACGAAAAATGTAACAGACACTAGTAGACGGAGAATTCCTGTTTAATAAAAAATTCAACGAGACCACGATA
>CALMVQ010000380.1:0-42208 GCA_937873135.1 uncultured Scytonema sp.
CTGTGGAACCGCTTGTATAAATCACATAAGCCAAGTTACTAGAATGCACATTAGTGCGGCAGTTCAAGTCTTGGCGGTTTCCGTCGAGTTGAAACTGCCCAATCCGTTCGCTGAAAGCGTTCCCGAAGGGTAGGGTGATGGAATTTTGCTGATTCGATTGAGAAATCGACTGCCAGTTAGTATCTAAATAAACAAGTTGTCCAGTATATTCAGGTAACCTGTGTTCAAGATGCTGTTGAGTGAGTAAGACACTAACTTGAGCATCAGTCAGCATAAAGCTTAAGCGTTCAGTAGGATACTCAGGATCTAGCGGCACATAAGCCCCACCCGCCTTAAGAATACCCAATAGTCCCACCACCATTTCGATTGAGCGCTCCACACACATACCTACCAGCACATCCGCTCCCACACCGATTGAGCGCAAGTAATGTGCCAACTGATTAGCTTGGGTGTTCAACTGCTGATACGTTAGTTGTTGGTCTTCAAAAACAACGGCTACTGCATCGGGGGTAAGCTCCACCTGCAACTCGAACAACTGATGGATACACTTATCTTGGGGATAGTCAGTTTGAGTTTGATTCCACTCCACCAATAACTGCTGTTGCTCAAGTTCGCTCAGCAGAGGCAACTGTGCTATATGTTCCACCGGATTGGCAACAATACCCTCCAGCAAAGTGACAAAATGACCACTCATCCGCTCAATGGTGCTGGCATCAAACAAATCAGTATTGTACTCCCACACCCCCACCAGTCCACTATTGGTGTTCTCCATTGATAAGCTCAGATCAAACTTAGCAGTGTGAGTTTCAAATTGCAGTGGACTGACACTTAACCCAGTTAACTCCACAACAGACAAGGGCGCATTCTGAAGCACAAACATCACCTGGAACAGTGGTGTATAGCTCAAATCACGCTCTGGCTGCAATGCCTCGACTAACATTTCAAACGGTAAGTCCTGATGAGCATATGCTGATAAAGCCATGGACTTGACTCGCTCGAGTAACTCACTGAAACTGGGATTGTCGGCTAAATCAGTTCTCAATACTATTGTGTTCACAAAAAAGCCGATTAACCCTTCAATTTCACGGCGATTGCGGTTAGCAATTGGTGTCCCCACCAAAATATCTGTTTGTCCGGTGTAGCGGTAGAGTAATGTCTCAAAGCCTGCCAACAAAGTCATGAACAACGTTACCCCGAATTGCTGAGTTAGTTGTGTCAGTCCACGACTGAGCTCAATTGATAGTGTAAACTGTTGATGTGCTCCACAGAAGGTTTGCACTCTCGGTCTGGGTCGGTCAGTGGGTAACGACAATAAAGCTGGTGCCGAAGCGAGTTGTTTAAGCCAATACGCCAGTTGGGTTTGTAGTATTTCGCCAGTTAACCACTGCCTTTGCCAGATGGCAAAGTCCGCATACTGTATTGGCAGTGGTGCTAACTCTAAAAGATGTCCAGTCGAATCAGCATTGTATAGTGCTGACATTTCTTGGACAAAAACACCCATCGACCAGCCATCACTGATAATGTGATGCAGACACACTAGCAATATGTGTTCGGTTGGCGACAACACTAGTAAAGTTGCTCGCACTAACGCTCCGGTTGCCAAGTCAAACGGTTGAAGCGCTTGCCAATTCAGCAATTGCTGTGTGGCAATTTCCAAATCACTTCTGGCTAAATCTTTGCCGTCCACCACCGCCAATGTCCAATCAGTTGCTGGGTGAATAATTTGAACGGGTTGTCCCGACACCGACATGATGTTAATGCGTAAAGCTTCGTGGCGAGCAATAAGAAGGGACAAACTTTGTTCTAAGGCTCCCACATTCAGAGTTCCCACCAGACGCAAAGCGAGGGGAATGTTGTATAAAGCACTACTTGGCTCTAACTGGTCTAAAAACCACAGGCGCTGTTGTGCAAATGACAGGGGTAAAAAGGCATTGCCGTCCCTAGGTAAGATTGGTGGTATGACGAGTTGTAAATCCTGTTGCTGTAACTGAATTATCACCTGTGCCAACTCGGCTACTGTCGGTGCCGCAAACAAACTGCGTAAGGGCAGTTCTATTCCCAAGTCGCTACGGATGCGCGAAATCAGTTGGGTGGCTAGCAGTGAGTGTCCTCCCAGTTCAAAGAAGTTATCATGTATACTTACAAGCTTGAGTTTCAGGACTTTAGCCCATTGAAGTGCTAGTATCTCCTCAATCGGGGTGCGGGGGGCAACAAAATGCTCTAGTGGTTCGCTACTCAACTCCGGTTCTGGTAGGGCGCTCTTGTCTACTTTGGCGTTCACTGTCATCGGCAAGGACTTCAAGATGACTATTGTCGAAGGGACCATATAGTCTGGTAGCTTGGCTTTCAGAAATTGCCGCAGTTCACTGATTGTTAGTATGACATCATGTTGTGGCACCACGTAAGCGACTAAGCGTTTGTCGTTAAGTTCATCCGAACGTACTACCACTACGTTTTCCCAAACTGATGGGTGTTGCGCCAATAGTGCCTCAATTTCTCCCAACTCAATGCGGAAGCCACGAATCTTAACTTGATTGTCAATTCGCCCTAAATACTCCAACTCGCCCGACGGCAAATAACGAGCCAAGTCCCCTGTTTTATAGAGACGCGCTTTTAGAGACTTAGCAAAGGGGTTAGAGATAAACCTTTGTAGTGTTAGTTCTAAACGATTGAGATAGCCACGAGCCACCCCAGCACCACCAACATACATCTCGCCGGGAATGCCAATAGGCATTGGCTGTAAATGTTCATCTAGTATATACACCTGTAAGTCCAAGAGCGGACGACCAATAACACTTGCCGTGCTCTTCAAATCGTCAGAACTTAATGGACGATTTGTGACATGTACAGTAGTTTCCGTAATCCCATACATATTTACTAACTGGGGCGTCTTGTCACCGTGGCGTTCAAACCAAGGCTGCAAGCTCTTGAATTCTAAAGCTTCTCCACCAAAAATTACTAGGCGCAAGTTCACGCCAACAGTTGCTATTGATTGTTCGACCTGAATCAACTGGCGGAAGGCGGAAGGTGTCTGATTGAGAATTGTGACTTTCTCCTTCGACAATAGCTTATAAAAAGAATCTGGCGATCGCGTCACCAGGTAAGGCACTACTACCAATCGTCCACCGTACAGCAACGCACCCCAAATTTCCCATACAGAAAAGTCAAATGCATAAGAGTGGAAAAGTGTCCAGACATCTTCAGAGTTAAAGTTATACCAATTTGTGGCTGCAAACAGACGAACTACATTTGAATGGTTGACTAAAACTCCCTTGGGTTTCCCTGTAGAACCCGAAGTATAGATGACGTATGCCAGGTTAGTTGATCTTGTGATGTTTAGAGGGTTTGACTGGCACTCAAGAACAATTTTTTCCCAGTCGCTGTCTAAGCAGACAAGCTGTGCAGTATGCTCAGGTAGCTTCTGGACTAATTGCTGTTGAGTTAACAGCACTCTGATTTGAGCATCTTCTAATACAAAGCTCAAACGCTCAGTTGGATACTCAGGGTCAAGCGGTACATAAGCTCCTCCTGCCTTGAGAATTCCCAATAGTCCTACAATCATGAAGAGCGATCGCTCCACACAAATCCCCACCAGCACATCGGGTCCTACACCTATTGACTTTAGGTAGTGCGCCAACTGATTAGCTTGGTTGTTCAACTCAGTGTAGGTAAGTTGTTGATTTTCATACACCAGTGCTACTGCATCTGGTGTGTTCCAAGATTGCGCCTCAAACAAGGAATGGATAGACGACTCCGAGGGATAGTCAGTTTGAGTTCGATTCCACTCCACCAATAACTGCTGTGACTCAGATTTTGTCAGCAGGGGCAATTGTCCAATGTGCTCAACAGGATTTGCCACAATACCCTCAAGCAAGGTGACAAAATGACCTGTCATCCGCTCAATCGTGCTAGCATCAAACAGATCAGTATTGTAATTCCATGTACCTTTGAGCGCTCCTGGAACGTCAAGAATGGTCAAAGTTAAATCAAACGCAGCTCCTTGGGCTCCTGGAATCATCGATTCGACAATCAACCCATCACTATCCGTGATTGAGACTTTTCCCTCACTTTGGTGAGAGCGATCCCAAGCGAATGCCACTTGATAAAGTGGTGAATAGCTAGGGTCGCGGACAGGTTGCATTTCCTCCACCAGCAGAGGAAAGGGATAATCTTGATGGTCTAAGGCTTCTAACACACTTGAGCGCGATCGCCCAAGTAACTCTTGAAACGTCGGATTTCCCGACATGTCTGTTCGCAAGACTACAGGATTTGTAAAGTAGCCAACAATATTTTCAAATTCTAATCGACTCCGATTTACCATTGGAGAGCCAATTAAAATATCTTGTTGATTTGTGTAACGTAGTAATAGTATCTGTAATGCTGATAATAATAGCGTATAAAGAGACACACCTTCTTCTACTGCCAATTCTTTCAACTTTTGAAGAAGTTTTTCTTCTAGGGCGAAAAAGTAGGAAGCACCATTATAGGTTTGGAACTTAGGTCTCGGTCGATCCTTTGGCAAATTGAGTACTGGCAGATCACCAGAGAGTTGTTGCCGCCAGTAAGTAGACAAGCGCTCTCCCTCTATACCTGCAAGCATTTGCTTTGACCAGTTGACGTAATCTCGATACTGGCAGTTTTGTGACGGCAGTAATGGCTCTACATCTGTGGTGATGGCTTCATATAAGACTCGAAGTTCACTGATAATGATTTCTAAAGACCAGAAATCCACGACTATATGGTGTGCTGTAATTAAAAGAAAATGTTCTTTTGTTGCTAATGTATTGAGTGTCGTGTGATTAATTAACAAACTAAAGCACAATAGTGGACCCTTTTCTAAATCGAAAGGGCGATCGCTTGTTTCCTTTAGCCAGTTATTTACGTCCTCTTGCCCAAGAGTGCTCGCTTCAATGATGCTAAAGTCAACTTGCTGGTGTTCATGAACTGTTTGCACAGGTTCGCCGTCAATGGTTGCAAAGGTAGTCCTTAAAACTGGATGCCGTTCAATTAAAACTTGTGTTGCCTGTTTGAGAGCTGGAATATCTAAATTTGAGACTAATCTTGCTGCATATGTGGTGTTATAAGCCGTACTTTTAGGTTCTAATTGATACAGGAACCACAGAGCCTGTTGACCGTGCGAGAGGGAATAAGTTGAACGATGATCAGTACCATTCAATAAAATTTGGATAATTTCTTGTTTGTACTGCTTAATTTGGGCCAATAACTCAGGGGTTAATACGTTTTCAGGAGCTCGGCAACGCAACTTGTCTCCATCCATCCGCAGTTCAACATTCTTTGCTGAAAGATTTTCCAGAAGCTCTGTTAAATTCATAATTCTACTTCAATCCAATTGTTTTGACTTGATGTAACTGCGGATACAACAGCTGCTTTAGAGATAGAGTTTACATCCAACAGTTGTTCACCGATAAAGTTTGTTAAACCAACAATACTTACCCCGTCCAAAAATTTTGTGATCGGGATATTTATTTCCAACTCTGCTTTGAGGCGATTTCTCAGTTCGACAACCATCAGGGAGTCAAGTCCCATTTTGTTAAGAGGCTGATCAATATTTAGCTCAGATGTAGTTATTGCTAACACTTTGGCAATCTGCTTTTGGATGTAAGTCATCAAAAGTGATTGGCTTTCCTCTAATGAACTGGCTTTAATTTGATCTAAAAGTTTTGGGAGATTAACTTTCGGTTGAAGGGTACTAGCAAGTTCCTGGACTTGTTGAGCTATTTCGGAAAAGAAGCCCAGAGCAGATGAGCGTGAGAATTGCTGCAAAAACTTTGACCAATTAAGCTGCATAACCCCTAGCTGAGGCACATCTTGAGAAAACAAATTTTCTAGGATGCTTAATGCTTGCTGCGGTTCTATAGGCTTTATTCCCTTCGTTGCCCATTGAACCTCACCCCTGCTACCAACAGCCCTTGCCATCCCTACCATCGACCACGGTCCCCAGTTAAGACTTAAACCTGGTAAAGAAAGCGATCTGCGATAATGAGCCAGAGCATCTAGAAAGGCATTAGCAGCAGCATAATTTGCTAAACCCGCAGAACCAAGTACGGATGCCACTGAAGAAAAAAGCACGAAAAAGTCCAAAGGTACGTCTTGTGTTTGAGTATGCAAATTCCATGCTCCGCTTACCTTGGGTGCAAAAACTTTGGCAAACAGTTGCCATTGATGATCCACCAGGAGTCGGTCGTCAAAAACACCAGCAGTGTGGATAATACCCTTTAACTGTGGCATCGACGTTTTGATTTGATTTAGTAAAGAGGTAACTTCTTCTTCCACGGATATATCAGTCTGAATGACTACAACCTGAGTTCCAAGCTCCTCCAATTCCATCAGGGTTTCTCGAGCTGCTTCGTCAGGTTTGCTACGCCCTACTAAAACTAAGTGTTTTGCCCCATGCTCTACCAACCATTTGGCTACCAGTAAACCAATCTCACCAAGACCACCTGTAATTAAATAGGTAGCCTTCGCTTTTAAGTGCAGAGATTTTCTGTCAATTTTATCGCTGCGTACTAATCTGTTAACATACCGATGCCCATTGCGACAAGCAATATGAGTTTCACCACGAGTTGGTTCTATTTGACAAATTTCTCCAAAAAGGCTCTGTGCATTGTTATTTCCAGCAGGATCTAAATCCACCAGAGTACAGTTAAATTCTGGATGCTCGTTTGTAATTACTTTTCCTAATCCCCACACAGGCGATTGGGCCACTCCAAGAAGAGTCGATTCTATACCAACTCGTTGTGTTCCTTTCGTCACCAGCCAGATGGTAGGAGGCGGGGAAAATTCAAGACTAATTAAAGACTGGATTAGGGACAAGACACCACCACATCCTCGGAGCGAAGCATCTTCTAAGTCTGCGACTGTTAGTGCGTCTGCCGAAACTGTATCTAAGCTCCACAAATAAACTACTCCACGCCAAGGAGCCGGATATGAAGCAACTTGTTCCCGTAGTAGTTGCTGAAAGTCTTCTAATAAGGCTGGGTTAATGCTGAACTCTTGCTCTGCTATCTGTTTATACGCTGTACCAGGGAAGACAAGGATACAACTATGTTTTTGTGAGCGTAACAGTTCACTTAAGTGTTGAGCAATACCTTGATTGTCAGCAAAAATTAACCAACTTCCTGGTTCTGTTTTGGTTTTGTTTGGTTTCGCTGCATTAGGTTCTAGGTGAGCGCTAATTTCGGAGGGAGCAGGTATGTAATCTCCAATTGACTCTTGCTGTATATTTCTTTGTAATCGCCATACTAATTCGTAACACAAGTCTTGGATGTTGTCGTCGGGTATGAGGTGTTGCTTGTGTTCTCTAACTAAAACTGCCAACAGTTCAGGTAATAATTCTATCTGTTCAGGTGAGAAATTCCCTGCCTTTTGCACGAGATGAACTAACTCATCTGTATTTCCCTGATTCAGAAAGTTGGTAATAGGAGTTTGGATATTTTCTCCAGATAAAGACTCTATAAGTTGATGGCGAGGGGGTGTATCCTCAATCCAATAACGTTGTCTTTGAAACGGATAGGTGGGTAATGCAACTTTCTGATGCGGCGATCGCTCAAACCCTGACCAATCTACACTCACTCCGGCTACATACAACTCACCCAAACTAGAGAGCAGTTGTTGGCATTCTGACACTCCCGGACGCATAGAAGACAACCACAAACCAGTGTTCTGTGGTAAGCACTCACGCCCCATGCCCAACAAAATTGGCTTAGGTCCAATCTCTAAAAAAACTTCATATTTAAGAGTACATAACGTCTCGATACTCGAGGCAAACTGCACCGATTGACGCGCATGATTTACCCAGTATTGCGCAGTGGTGATCTTCTCGTCAGCTAGAGAGCCAGTAACATTGGATACTAATGGTATCCGGGGTTGGTTGTAGGTGACATGATTGGCGACAAGCTCAAACTCCTTCAACATTGGTGTCATCAACGGGGAATGGAAGGCATGGGATACTTGTAACTGCTTCGTCTTTACGGACATAGTTGACAGTTGCTGACAAATCACACCGATATCTTTACTGGCTCCAGAAACTACCACACTTTCGGAACCATTGATAGCAGCGATCGCCACTGTGTGATGAAATGGTGCGATAACTTCCCTCACCTTCTCCTCTGATGCCATGAGCGAAACCATCTCACCACCAAGGGGCAACTGCTGCATCAACTGTCCCCGTTGAGCAATGAGTTTTAGTCCATCTTCCAAGCTAAAAACACCAGCTACAGTTGCCGCCACATACTCGCCAACGCTATGCCCCATAACCACATCTGGTTCAATCCCCCAAGATTTCCACAATTGATACAGGGCATACTCAAAGGCAAATAGTGCAGGTTGGGTATATGCAGTTTGATTGAGCAGTAATGAAACTGACGATTGAGCTTGAGTAGGATACAGCACCTCTAACAGAGAATGCTCCAGTAATGGGCGGAGGATTTCAGCGCACTGATCCAAGGAGGAGCGGAAAACGGGTTGGGAAGAGTAGAGTTGGCGTCCCATGTTGATGTACTGGGAGCCTTGTCCTGTGAATAAGAAGGCTATTTTGGGTGGCTTTTCACCTACATGACCAGTTTGTCTAGAAAAACTAGCAAGTTCCTCTACTAACTGCTCTCTAGAGTCAGCGACAATAGCTAGGCGGTGATTAAAATGCTCCCTCCCTATATTCGCCGTGTAGCATATATCTTCTATTGATACATCGGTATTTGATGTCAAGAATTCCCCATAACTGTGTCGCAATTGAGCCAATGCTTGCTCGGTTTTTGCTGATAGAGTTAGTAAGTGATAGGGGCGATCCAATTCCTCATTTACTAATACTCGTTCTGGCGCTTCTTCCAAAATCACATGGGCATTAACCCCTCCAACCCCAAACGAACTGATACCCGCCCGTCTTGGGATTTCTCCTAAATCTGTCTTTAACTGCTGCCAAGGTTGGGTTTCGCAGACAAGATAAAATGGACTTCCTTTGAACTCAATGCGGGGATTTAACTGCTGAAAATTCACAATCTTGGGCAAGAGTTGATTTTTAAAAGCCAAGAGTAATTTAATCAACCCAGCAATTCCAGCTGCGGCTTCTAAATGTCCAATATTGGTCTTAACTGTTCCGAGACCACAATAGGGATGATCAACACTTAATAAATGATACTGTTGATGTAATTGTCTAAATGCTCGTTTGAGACTATTAATTTCTATTGGATCACCCAAGGGCGTACCTGTACCATGGACTTCAATGTAGGAAATAGTATTCGGGGCAACATTCGCTTTTGTATAGGCGGCGCAAAGTACTTGTGCTTGAGCATATACATTGGGAGATGTTAGAGTTGTTGCTCTGCCACCATGATTGACAGCACTACCTTTAATCACACCATAAATCTGGTCTTGATCTTCAATAGCCTGAGCTAAAGGTTTTAAGAGGATGACTCCGGCTCCTTCTCCACGGACATAGCCATCAGCCGATTGGTCAAAAGTTTTGCACTGTCCAAGTGGAGACAACATCCCTAGTTGACTCATTTGAATATATCTCGCCGGTGTACAGAAAATACTCACTCCACCTACGAGTGCCGTCTGACATTCCTGTTCTTTGAGAGCATTGATCGCTTGATGAAGCGCTACCAGTGAACTTGAGCAAGCTGTGTCTACCGGAATACTGGGACCGCGAAAATTGAAGAAGTAAGAAATCCGATTGGGAATCATGCAATTCCAAGTTCCTGTCCCAGTATGTCCGTCAGTGTGCCGATGATCCCCATTTTGTAATAGATCGTAGTCATAGTTACACACTCCGATAAAAACACCAACGGAACTTCCGGACAGTTGAGATGGTGCATATCCAGCATCTTCGATACAAGACCAAGTTAACTCCAGCATTAGCCTCTGCTGAGGGTCCATTCGTTGTGCTTCCCGAGGAGAAATGCCGAAAAATTGTGCATCAAAAAAGTCTATCTCCTCAATAAACCCGCCCCATTTACTAATGCTTTTTCCCTCTTGAGGATTAGGAGAATAATACTTTTCAACTTCCCATCGCTGTGATGGAATTTCACTAATGCTATTGATTCCCTGTTCCAGATTCTGCCAAAACTGCTGGTAGTTATTGGCTCCTGGAAATCGGCATCCCATCCCAATCACCGCGATATCTGCGTTATCCATCCCTTCACGAGAACTCTGAACCTTGGCACATTTTTTACCTGGCATCACAGCTGCTGATTCTGTTTGTCCATCGAACTCCATTATCTTCTAAATCCTCCTTAAAATTTGCTTTTTTATAATTGACTAAGTAACTGAGGTTAAAAAATTAAAGCTTCGTAGTGAACGCTTCAGCGTTAAAGCGCTTACTATCATAGAACTGATGAGCTTTACTTGTCTTTACATAGTTCTGTTTATTTGCACTAAATTACTTAGATGAACGATAATTAATTTTATACTTTTATAGCTCTGATGTAGACGATAAATTCTGAATTCAAAGGATTAAACCAAGAGGGGTGTAAAGGCATAGGAGAATTATTGTTTAAGACACTACGAAATTATGGTGTTTTTTCCCCATAATTTCTAAGAACAGTATAATATTGTACTATGACCATATAAAGTTTTTGCGAACGAATTAACCTAAATTTTCTCTAATCTGGCAGCTTTAAGGGCAATGGCGTCAAAAGCTCTGCGACCTCCAAGTATGATTTATTTTTGTACCAATAATGGATTGATCTACATCCTTCATTAAAAATTTAGAACTATTAATTTCAACGATTTCATAGTTTTGTGTTACAAATATAGAACCCACACTAGCTATCATATCTGCAATAGAGATTTTGAAAAATAGCGGGATCTGTAAATTGAAGAAGGATTTTGGAATACTTCTAATATTTAAATTTAATTTTTTACCACTGACGTACCATGTACCATTAAATTTATTACCTGTTAAAAGTTCCTTAGGTTTGGAGAAAAGGAATGTCTGAATTATAGTTTGCTCATAGGTCATATCATCTTTAAAGAGTATAGATACTTTTTCCCCAGACTTATCAAAACGCCATTTGCCGAAAAGTAGAATTTCTATGTCTGTATCAGAAAGATTAAGATTACTCATATTAGTCTTTTAAATTTGTTAAAGTATTCAGGTTCCGTTACAAATTTTTACACGAGAAAAAAATAAATGCATCTGCCAAACTAACCAAGACTCTACCCGCCATGCTCCCATTGAAAGATGTTCTGCAGATGCGTTTGGGAATAAGTCAAAGGGATGTTGGTCATAGTGTAACCATTTTGCCGGCAGATGTCCCATGGGTGTCATGGGGGACAATTTAAAAGTTAGCTGCTCATAGTCTAACCAGTTTCCCTCTTTTCTCCAACCCAGGCGATCGCCGAGTCTCTTTTCTGTTTCATAGTCTACTTTACCACCCATTTCGCTCCAAATACTTTGCTGGACCCTGAAGCCGAAATAACCATGACTGTATTCTTCCCACAGTTGATTAATAATCTGGAGGTCTTTACAAGAAAAGTTATTAATATCTTCCTTATACACTTCATTCCAATAACTCTTACCTATGACTTGTAGCATTAATTTAGTAGTTTCAACGTCAGCTTCCTTCCATTTATCCAGGCTAAGGAGATACTGTAGTTGAGTATAATCTATCTTATTTTTATTGGGAAATTCTTTTATTAACGAAGTATCATCATTAGTCAGTTTCATCAATCCAGTTTCTCTAAAGCCAGAAAGAGGCTTTATGGAAACAAAATTTCTTTCTGCTATCCCTATATTTTGTCTTTGGTCGGCAAGTTGCTTAAATATATAGTTCGATATTGAATCTATCTCTTTTTCTAAAGAAAAAGGATTATTGGCTAAATCAAAATTATCATTTTGCCAATCTAATAATTGACATTGAAGAAAAGCATCTTTTAATCTTTCTTTTTTTTCATAACTTGATACCATAAAATCTAGAAAAGTTTCAGAAATACCGTCAATTTCTTTGGGAATTAATAAATTTGACTGAGACTTTAAAATATTATCTGCCAAATTTTTAATATCTCCGACAGTTGAGTAAAAATCCTCATCGACTTTTACGACTTCATCTATTAACGATTGGAACGGACTAAAGTAATCTTGTAAATAATTTTCTAAATTGAGCGTTGTCTCAGCTATCTCTACTATTTCTTGACGAATTTTATATGCTTTTTTTTGATATTCGTAAATTTCTTGATATATTTCCAAATCTTTAGCCACTTGCTGAACAATTTGCTTTTGATTTTTAGTATCTTCAGCCAGCGTTTTAAGTCCTTCACTCAGCAACTTGCTTTTTTCCAGCATCAAAAAGCAAGTATTGCTCAACAGTAGAAGTGATTTCAAGTTTTCTTGCTTTTCCCATTTTAATTCATCTAGTATATTTTGATTATTATAATTTTTAACTTCTAGTTTTTTCCTTTCAGTATCCAAACTTCTGATTTCCATATATTTTTTGATAAACAATGTTTGAAAATCATCAGTTAGCTTCAGCAAAAAAAAATGATATTTTTCGTTATATATTTCAAGAAAATCAATTATACAAGTGTAATTCTTTATTAATAATTGACTTTCTTGAAACATTTTCTCCCGACTAATTTCGGTTTTTCGCTTAATGATTCCCCAAAGCTGATGATGACGAACGCCTTCTTTAATTAATCGGCGACGTTCTTTAATTTTTTTTTGAACAGCTTTTAATGTGTGATTCCTTATAAGAGGTAATTTGTATATTTGTTGATAAATTGTAATCTTTTTGTAAGTAATCATTTGTCGAGGCTGTTTAGTTAGCATGACTCTGATTGTAAAAAGTATAAGTAGCCGCTAAACTTTGACCCATTTTAACACCTCGGGGTTTTTGTCATAGCTGTAGATAACTTTAGTAGTGATAGACTTGCCTTGGCTTGCTTTGCTTCTGATGGTACCAATGGAAAAGCCTGTTAATACCTGCATTTCTTTATGAGAAAGTCCTATAGTTGTGTCTGCTTCTGATTGACTTAGAGATTGATTCTGTGGTAAATCCATTTGATTTTGAGCTTTTTCGGGAGTCTTAGTCATAATTTCTTTTGCTTTTTGATTGCTATAATCATCCACAGTTAGAAGTTGCCAACTAGAATTCTGTGAAAGTTCCAAAACCCATTGATGATAATTAAACAAACTTTCTCGATGTCCAACACTGATAAAAGTTGTTTTCGTTGATTGCAATTGGTGATATAAATTGCCTTCATTATTCAAATCTAAAGCACTTGTTGCTTCATCTAAGATAGTAAAGCTAGGACGAGTCACTAACAACCGTGCAAAAGCTAGCCGTTGTTGTTCTCCCAACGATAAAATATTCTCCCAAGGCACTTCTGTATCAAAGCCATCGACTCGAGTCAGCAAGTTTTGCAGGTTAACTTGTTGCAAAACCTGTTCAAGTTCTGCGTCGCTCATTTGACGAGTTGTATGGGGATAGAGTAACTGTTCGCGCAAAGTGCCCAAAATTATATAAGGACGTTGGGGCAAAAACAACACATCTTCTAGGTGAGGTCGCACTAAACGACCAGTCCCCGCATTCCACAAACCAGCGATCGCTCGCAGCAGAGAACTTTTACCTCGACCACTAGGCCCAACAATTAGTAAACCTTCTCCCGGTTGAACAGAAAGTGACAAATCTTCAACGATTACCTGCTCATAGTTGGGCGTTTGTAAAGTAACATTCTCAAAAGCGAGATGATTTTCTTCTATTGTTTTAATAGTATTCACATTTTCGGGTTCTTTAGTCACTTCTTCTAACGCCTCCGAAAACTCGGCTAATCGCTTAACGTAACTAGAAAACCTTCCTGAAGTAGCAAATTCTTTGATTAATTCTGACATAGCAGTTGCAAACAAATTACAAGCTAAACTGGCTTGACCAATTTCTCCAAAATCAATTTCACCTCTAATCTGTAAAGGTCCGAATACTATAAATGGAAATATTTGGATAATCGCCTGATAGCCTCTGTTAAAAATATCCTGAGATCTCTCCCAATCAATTTTGCTTTTACTATTTTGAATAATCTTAGAAAATCTTCGCTGAATTATATTTAATTCTTGTTTTTCTCCCTGAAAAAAAGCTATTGATTCAGCATGGTTACGAACATGAGTCAGGCTATAAGTATAGTCAGCATCAAATTCTAGCTCTTCTTGCTTAATTTTATTTAATTCTTCAGCCAAGTAAACAGCAATTAAATTACCTATTATGGTGTAAGCAACCAATATAATTGCAACAGATTGGGAAAGAGACCAAAGAATTATTAAAAAAGTTATCATTTCCAGCACTTTTTCTAGGAAAGTTGCCGAAAAAGTGAGAGCATTTCTGCTAAGCGGTGCGATTTCTTGAGATATTCGTTGATCTGGATTATCTATATCTGATTTAAAGTTAATCTTATAATAAGCACGATTGCTAAAATATTTTTCTAAAATATGATTATTTAGCCATTCATACCAATCTATCTCAATTTGCTTTCTAACAAACCTAGAAAATGCTAGCAAAAATGTTACCGAAACAAGAGCCGCACCGTAAATCACTAATGTTTTAGTAAACTTAGAAATATCTTTTTCTTGAACGATAATATCTATCAAATTACGGCTAACGAAGCTATTAAAGGCAGCCACTGCCACTAGTGCGATGATTAATAATATCAGGAGAAAGAGCATTCCCCATGAACGAATAACATCTGAAAATGCTCTTCCGTCTGCCTCTTTTGGATACCAGTAAGGCGCTGCGATCGCTCTGACATTTTCCCAAAATTCATTAAATCCTTTAGAAGAATCATTAGTTGAGGTTTTATTAATAAAACTTGTTGATTGCATCATATCTGAAAAATTAGTTTAACCTCTTGAGGTTGACTGATGAATGGTAAGAATTCAGCATCCAGGAATCAGAAGTCATAATTTCAATTGTAATTAGTCATGGGGATAACACCAACCCGATTTCATTATAGTAGTGTACCCCGAAAGCTACTTCTGTGATAGATTAGATCTGATTTTTAACCCAGACATAGCTCTTTTCTGAACTCAGAACCCCCACTTTATCACAAAGCAGGATTGTATGAGCGGATACATTGCACTAAAAAGCTCTTGAGGCATCCTTACGTAATCTACGGTATTATAGCTCATAGGAATGAATTTTGTGAATCATATAAATTAATATAAGGTATTTTGGGTTTTCTATCTTTAAAAATAAGGCTTGTCTCCTTGATTAAACAATTAAAAACTATGTAATAATACATCCGCCAGAATCCAGGAGTTAGAATAGTTAAAGCATTCGTAAAACATTTTCTGAAATGAATATACCTTGAATGGTATATTCCTGATAAATGCTGGATTCTGACGACTGACGTATATTTTCTGATAAAACTATTTGTTCATTTTAATTCAAAAAATGGTCAATTATTGTGGGAAATTGCCTTTTTCATGAGTGCTAGTCTGAATTTGAGTTAATCTCTACCTAGTTATATTTGTCATAACCATCTGTAATTCTGCAGCTAATACTTTTACATTGGGTTCATATAGCATTCGACCGTGGTTTCCAGCTACAGATATCACCTCCACAGCCTTGTGAGTATAAGCTTGCCATCCCCAATCCGCTAGCCCGTAATTGGAAATAGCTTGAAGTTCCTGTAAAACAATTTCATGCACTTCTTGAGCGCGGAATAAAACAATAGGGGCAGAAATTCGATAATTAGGTTGATAATTGGCGTAATTGAGCGTCAACACTTTCATTACTTTCATATTGGTTTTGAGTAAAGAAAGAGTTGAATGTTCCGGTAAAACATTATGTCGGTATAAATACTCTGCAGCCAAATCCCAACGTGCTTGGTCATCGCTTTGAGCCGCTAAATCATCGTATTCCAAACCTAAAGAAATTCCCTTTAAGGCTTCAATCCTTTGAATCGATTGCCAAATCCAATCAACATCTGCTCTATCAGTTATAGACTCAGGGTGAGAAACCAGTCCGGCGTCAAATATAGCCAGTAAACCCACCTTTTCACCAAGCTGTTCTAGAAGGCATGCCATTTCAAAAGCAACAGCACAACCTGAAGAGTATCCTGCTAGTATGTATGGACTCTTGGCTTGTTGTTGACGTAATAGCGTTAGGAGTTGACTGGCATGGGTTGCTACTGAGTCAGGGAGTGAGCTAAGTCCATCTCTTCCTGGAGTTTCGAGTCCATACACTGGACGTTCAGTTCCTAAATTGATGGCCAAATCTCGAAAATAGAAGCCGTGTCCGTTTGCGCCAGGAAGACAAAATAAAGGGGCTGCATCTCCCTCAAGTTGGAGTGATAGTAAATCAGGATGGGATTGAACCTCAATATGATAAAGTTTTTGTGCCAATTGAGCAATAGTAGGGTTTTGAAATAAACTACTTAAGGAAAGTTGTTGTCCAAATACCTGTTGAATATCATTGAGCAATTTCATCGCCAATAAAGAATGACCGCCTCTGTCGAAAAAGTTATCGTGAATGCCAATTTCTTGACATTCAAGTACAGCAGACCATACCTGTGCTAGTTGTTTTTCAACTTCGTTGCGTGGGGCTACATATGAGGCTTCAACCCCAATATTGGGAGCTCTTAAAGCGAGACGGTCAATTTTGCCATTGGGAGTTAAAGGCAACCGATCCAGTACCACGATCTGAGCAGGTACCATATAATCAGGTAGACGAGATAAGAGGTGATTTTTCAATTTAGTTGATAAATCAGTGGTAATTCCCGTTACATAGGCAATTAAACTTTGGTTGCTCTCAGTTTTATATAAGGTGACAATTGCTTCTTTAACTGATGGATGTTGTAATAAAATTGATTCAATCTCACCGAGTTCAATCCTAAAGCCCCTTAGTTTAATTTGATTGTCAATGCGACCCAGATATTCTAGGTTGCCATCATTTCCCCATCTTGCTAAGTCGCCAGTTTTGTAAATTCGCTCAGTTTTCCCGAATAATTCAACTTCCAGGAATTTTTCAGCCGTCGTTTCTGGACGGTTAAGATAGCCTCTGGCTAAACCGACACCAGCAATACATAATTCTCCTGGTATTCCTGGAGGTAAAAGTTGATTGTGAGCATCTAAAATGTAGATGCGGAGATTGGACAACGGTTTACCGATAGAGGGTTTTTTGCCATTGGGTTCAATTAGAGCTATACTGGCACAAACCGTAGATTCCGTTGGACCGTAAGCATTAAAAAAACGCCTTCCTTTTGCCCATCGGTTCACTAATTCTGTTGGGCAAGGTTCCCCAGCAGTAACTACGATTTGCCAATCAGGTAAGCTCGCTTGGGGTAATAGGGATAAGACTGAAGGAGGTAACGTGACATGGGAAATTTTGCGATCGCCTAAAAAGTTCACCAACTCAAGACTTGGTAACAAGGTTTCTTTTTTAGCAAGATATAAACAAGCGCCTACCGCCAGGGTAGTCGCAATTTCCCAAATTGAGGCATCGAAGCTGATGGAAGCAAACTGAAGCAAACGGCTTTGGGGTTTAACAAGCAAAACTTGCTCAACTGACGACGTCATATTCACTAGTCCTCGATGCTCAATCATCACCCCCTTAGGTGTTCCCGTCGAACCAGAGGTATAGATCGCATAAGCCAAATCTGATGGTGTACTTTGAGGAGGAAGATTATCTGTTAATTCTTGGGCAAAATTTTCCTCTTCTAAATAAATGATTTTCGCTTGGTTTTCCAGTTCAGTGAGTGGTAGTTGATCACTAAGGAAACTTTGGCTCAGCAAAACAGTTATCCCAGAATCTTGTAGCATGAAACGAATACGCTCTGGTGGATAACTGGGGTCAATCGGCACATAAGCCCCACCTGCTTTGAGGATACCGAGTATACCAATAATCATTGACAATGACCGTTCAACGCAGATACCAATTAATGTATCTGGCTTAATTTGGTAGTTTTTAATCAGGTAATGAGCCAGTTGGTTTGCGCGTTGATTCAGTTGCTGGTAAGTTAAGGTTTGCGATTCAAACACTAAAGCGTGATGATGAGGGTTGAGAGCGACTTGAGCTTCAAACAAATCAACTAGAGTTTTATCGTGAGGATAATCAGTTTGTGTTTGATTCCAATGCTGTAGTTGCAGAAGTTCCGCCTCTGTCATCAAAGGCAGAGTATTGATAGATTGCTTCGGGTTATCAACAATTCCCTTCAGCAGAACTTCAAACTGTTCCGCCATGCGTTGGATAGTACTCTTCTCAAAGAGATCCGTAGCATATTCCCAAGAGCAACTTAACTGGTTGTCTGATTCTATGACCATAAGTGTTAGGTCAAACTTAGCAACCGGATAAGTTAAATCTAGCCATTCAACCTGTAGTCTTGGTAAACTCAGGTCAGGGCTTTCATTATTTTCCAGCACGAACATGACCTGGAATAAGGGATTATGACTCATGCTGCGTTCTGGTTGTAACTTTTCTACCAGACACTCAAAGGGGATATCTTGATGAGCATAGGCATCTAAACAAGAGGAGCGAGTTTGTTGGAGAAAATCGATAAAACTTTGCTCCGGCTTGATTTGAGTACGTAACACAAGGGTATTGACAAAAAAACCAATTAATGGTTCAGTTTGGCTATGGGTGCGGTTAGCAATGGGAGAACCAATACACAGATCGTTTTGGCGACTGTAACGAGAAAGTAGAATACTCAAAGCCGCCAACAAAGTCATAAACTGGCTTGCCCCTTGTTGAACACTCAAGGTTTTTATGGCAGCGCTTAATTCTGGCTTGAGAGAATAAAGATAGCGTTTGCCTCGGAAACTTTGCTGTGCTGGGCGAGGATAATCGGTAGGCAATTCCAGTAATGGGGAAGCATCCTTAAGTTGATGTTTCCAATAGTTGATCTGTTCTTCTAATACCTTTCCTTGTAACCAGTTTCGTTGCCAGTTTGCATAGTCGCTGTATTGAATGGGCAGAGGAGCAAGGTTTGGGTTTTGATCCAGGATAAAGGCGGTATAGGCTTGCTGTAACTCACGAACAAATACTCCCATTGACCAGCCATCACTAATAATATGGTGCATATTAATTAGCAACACATATTTCTGCACTGGCAATTTTAGCAGTTTCGCTTTAAATAAAGGACCAGTATTTAAGTCAAACGCTTCTTGAACATGAGCATCGATTAAATGCTGGACGGTTGGCGAGTGAAGATGTTCATTAAGATTCTGCCAATCTAGTACTGTTAAAACTTCGATTTTGTCTAATTGGATAACAACTTTCGGTTGTCCCGCCACAGTAGGAAAATACATCCTCAGACTAGCATGACGGTTAAGTATATAAGCCAAACTAGAACGCAGGGCATTAATATTGAGGTTGCCTTCCAGTTGTAAAGCGATCGGCATATTGTAGGTAGCTGACGATCCTTGGAGTTGTGCTAGTATCCAAAGGCGTTGTTGAGCAAAAGAAAGGAGTTTTGGGGCATCATCTGTTAAGGTGGGTATTTTCTCTGGCACCACTGTCTTGGCAGCATTTAAGAATGCTAATATATCTGCTTTGTTGGTTTGAATTTGCTGCTTAAGTTCAGAATTAAGGGCGTTTTTACTAGTACGAATTCGTAACTTATCATCTTCAACCCAAATACGGCAGCCCATGTTATGCAAACGAAGAATTAAAGACATTACCTGCTTATTTTTTATCATAATATTCGTGTTTGATGTTACTTTTTTCTTCTAGTTGCAGGTAAGCTTCGGAGTAATAAAAATGGAATGAGATAGGGCAATCATGGGTAAAGTTTCTGATTAAAAGATAAATTTTACTTGAGGACGTGTTTTCAACTGTTTTACTTTAAAGTTCTATTTCCTCTTCGTGTGAGTTTAGAGGCTGCATACTTTCGTTAGTGGAATTAATCCAAATGCAGGTATCGAGATAATTCGCTAATTCACTAAGGGTGGGGAATTCAAATATCTTCCGCAGGGGCAATTCCACTTTGAATTTATCACGAATGCGGGCGCACAGTTGGGTGGCTAATAGAGAATGTCCCCCCAAGTTAAAGAAGTTATCTTGGCGGGCTACGGCTACGCCTAAAGTAGGCATCGCTTCATATTTAAGCAGCTTCGCCCATAATTGAGCAAGTAATTTTTCTGTCGATGTTACGGGTAATTCAATATCTGTTGATGAAACTGCTGCATTTGCTACTTTTAATGCGAGGCGATCTACTTTTCCATTTGGTGTCAGTGGCAGTTGTTCTATGACAATGAAATGATTAGGAATCATATAATCAGGGAGATTTTTTTCCAGATGATCTCGCCATTCCGCTAATAACCCTGGTTCGACTTGAGGAGTGCGATATTGCAAAGGTTGATTCGCGTAATTTTGCCAAGGTTTCAGTCGCAAATTCTCCCCTTGAGGGAATCGTGGTAGTGTCAATCCAGGAACATTCCTTTGAAAAACAACATTGTAACAGGAAAACCCTGTGGAGCTATATTGTATAAAAGGCGTATAGGGCAAATTTCGCGCTAAAGTTCGGAACGCTTCGGGTTCTATACCGGATTTGGTTTGTACTAATGCAGATTTTAAGTCTGTAATAGTACCATCTAATTGAGCAATTTGTTCTAACAGCAGCATTTCTGAAGTTAGACGATCATTGGGAATATCCTTAATGCCGAGTAAATCCGGTTGCTGAGTTATTAAAATTCTCTCGATTGTTTCCAGATTCAACTGTTCATGGCTCTGCCAATCTAACCATTGAGGTTCTACGACGGGAGTATCTGCTTGATCCAAGTGTAAAATAACGTCATAACGAAAACGGCTCATTTCCGTCTGAGCATAACCCCGTTGTAATTGAATTTGTACATGACTAATCCGAGGAAATCTTTGTTTGAGGGCAAAGAAGAAATCAGGTTCAATCAGTAATTCGCCTTCGGTGCGGATGCTTTTTTGAATCTGTTGGCGCAAGTCCTTGATTGATAATTCATCGGAGGCGCGATAAAACTCAACTGCCGTGTGGAAAGCTTCTAGCAGATTGAGATTTCGTATATCCCCAATAAAGATTGCTCCTTGAGTTGTCACAGCGTTAACAGCTCCCTGCAAAACTTCCAAAAAGTATTCCAAGGTGGGAAAATACTGGATGACGGAATTCATGATGACTAAGTCATAACCATTTGTCTCAATGCCGTCAAACTGGTTAGCTGCAATTGCTTTCAAGGTAACTCTGTCATTAAGAGACTGCTGTTCGAGATGTTGTTCAATATGATGCAATGCTTCGTTTGAAAAATCTGTACCCAGATAATGCTGACAATGAGGCGCAATTTTAAATAATAACATCCCTGTTCCACAACCAATTTCCCAAACCCGTTTCGGTTCAAGTTCTAGGATTTGGGCAACTGTTGTATCTCGCCATTCCTGCATTGCTGTAGAGGAAATGGATTTTCCTGTGTAGCTATCATTCCAACCTGCTAAATTGAGGGTTGGATCATCTATTGGAGTTTGTTGCTGAGAGTAGCTATCATTGAAAACTTGCTGCCATAGTCCAACCTGTTCAGCTTGAAGACTTTGATTTTCAAGGTCATTGTCTGTTGGTGTGGGTACAATATAAGCTAGCAACCGCTGAGCGATCGCATCTTCTCCTTGTAAAATCACAACAGCTTGCTGAATTTTGGGATTTTTGGCTAATAAAGCTTCAATTTCTCCAAGTTCTATGCGGAAACCACGGATTTTAACCTGGTCGTCAATACGACCAGTATACTCTATCTCTCCATTGGGCAGATAGCGTGCTAAATCTCCTGTTTTGTACAGGCGTGCTGCTAAAAAGTCGCTAAAGGGGTTGGGGATGAATTTTTCCGCTGTTAGTTCAGGACTATTTAAATACCCCCTACCCACTCCTAAACCACCAATATACACTTCACCTGTTACGCCCACAGGAACAGGGTTGAGATGCTGATCTAGCAGATAAATCTGGATATTAGCAATCGGGTGACCGATAGGAACTGTCTTTTGATCGGTAATACGATTGTGTTCGGGGATACTTTTGTACACGCACGCCCAATTGGTAACATCTACTGCTGCTTCAGTTGGACCATAGAGATTGTGTAATTCAGCGTCCAGACGATTAAAGAAACGTTTTTGCAGTTGGAGTGGCAATACCTCACCGCTCGCCATCACTCGTTTGAGACACTTACAATTTTCCAGATTCTCTGCTTCCAGAAACACTTGCAGCATGGAAGGGACAAAATGTATTGTAGAAATCTGCTGCTGTGCAATGAAATTCACTAAGTACTTAGTGTCTCGATGTCCTTCTGGTTGAGCTACCACTAAAACAGCACCCGTCAACAACGGCCAGAAAAATTCCCAAACTGACACATCGAAGCTGAAGGGTGTCTTCTGCAAAACCCTATCTGCTGCTGTTAATTGATAAGCGTCTTGCATCCAAAGTAAGCGATTGCAGATTCCCCGGTAGGTATTCATTGCTCCCTTTGGTCTACCCGTAGAGCCAGAGGTATAGATGACGTAAGCTAGGTTATCGGGGGTGATGTTGCAGACGGGGTTTTCTATCCTCTGTTGGGCGATCGCTTCCCAGTTGGTGTCTAAGCAAACGGCTTTAGCCTGATGATTTGGTAGACTCTCTACTAGGTACTGTTGTGTTAACAACACGCTTGGTTGAGCATTTTCTAACATAAAAGCCAAGCGTTGCTTGGGATAGCTTGGATCTAGCGGTACATATGCCCCACCTGCTTTAAGGATACCCAACAGCCCGATGACCATATCGAGTGATCGCTCCACACAAATACCCACCAGTATCTCTGGTCCTACCCCAAGCGATTGCAAGTAGTGTGCCAGTTGATTTGCTTTTTGGTTTAGTTCAAGATAACTCAAGCTGTGCTCTACTCTGCGAGAAGCCTCGCTGCGCTCGTCTACAAACAAGACCGCAATGTTATCTGGTGTTTTTGCTACCTGCTGTTCAAACAAAGTCACCAGTGTTTGGTCTTGAGGGTAATCGGTATCAGTTTGATTCCAACCTTTAAGTTCCTGGATTTCTGCTATTGTCATCAAGGGCAGCTTACTGATCGGTTGTTGGGGATTTTGGGCGATGGCTTCGAGTAAAACTTCAAAGTGTCCTGCCATGCGTCTAATTGTTTCAGCCTCAAATAAATCGGTGGCATATTCCCACATACAATGCAGTTGATCGCCCCTTTCGCAAAGATCCAGTGTCAAATCAAACTTGGCAAACGGGAAACTTTGCTCCAAATATTGAATATCAAGTCCCGGCAAACTAACATTTTTTCCAGCTTCTTGAGTATTTTGCAACACCATCATCACTTGAAATAAGGGGTTATGGCTCAGACTGCGTTCTGGTTGCAACTGTTCTACCAAATATTCAAAAGGAATATCTTGATGAGCATAAGCATCTAAGCAAGTTTGACGAGTTTGTTGGAGTAACTCGCTAAATCCTTGCTCTGGTTTGACTTGACTCCGTAATACTAAAGTATTGACAAAAAAGCCGATTAACCCTTCTGTATAGCTGTAGGTGCGGTTAGCGATCGCAGTACCGATACATTTATCCTCTTGACGGCTGTAACGAGATAGTAAAATACTAAAAGCCGTTAACAAAGTCATAAACAAACTCACCCCGTGTTTCTGACTCACTGTCTTAAGTAATGAAGTCAGTTCACTGCTCAAACGATATTCCTCGCGCTCACCAAGGTAACTTTGTTGCGCTGGGCGGGGATGATCAGTTGGCAAATCCAGCAATCGGGGAGCATCGCCTAATTGTTGAATCCAGTAATTTTCCTGTCTGGCTAAAATCTCCCCTCGTAACCAATTGCGTTGCCAAGCTGCATAATCACTATACTGAATTGGCAATGGTGACAAATTCGGAGTATACCCCGCAGCAAAAGCAGAATAAGCCTGTTCCCATTCCCGCTTAAACACTCCCATTGACCAACCATCACTGATAATGTGGTGCATATTGAGCAGCAGCACATTTTTCTGTTGGCTAATTTGTAACAGTTTCGCCTTGAACAGGGGACCAGTATTTAAATCAAAGGGTTCTTGAGCATGAGCATCTGCTAAACTTTGTACAGTTTCCGTTCTTTGCTGAGGAGCTTTCTGTAAATCTACAATTTCCAGCACTTCCATATCCTCTGGATTTTGGACGACGACTTGAGGTTGTCCCTCCAGTGCAGGAAAATAGGTGCGTAGAATAGCATGGCGTTCGAGGAGATACCTAAAACTTGCTCGCATTGCATCTATGCACAAATTGCCGTCAAGTTGCAGAGCCGCTGACATATTGTAGGTTGCCGAAGTGCCTTTACCTTCAAGCTGGGCTAAAAACCAAAGTCTTGATTGAGCAAAAGATAGAAATTTGGGATTATTCTCCGATTGTGCTGTGATAGGAGGTAAGGCGAGACAGGAAGCGGTTTTGTCAATAACTGTAGCCAACTCAGACAAAACGCTCTGCTCAAATACCTTGCGAACTGGTATTTCCACCCCAAAAGTGTCACGAATACGGGCAATTAATTGGGTAGCTAATAGTGAATTGCCACCCAGTTCAAAGAAGTTGTCAGAGCGATTAACAAATTTAACTTTTAAGAGAGCTTGCCATAAAGTAGCCAGCAGTTCTTCTGTGGAAGTTACTGGCATTTCTGATTCAGTCGAAGTGGTGATATCTGGTGTTGGCAGCGCTCTGCGGTCTAGTTTACCATTGGGGCTAATTGGTAACTTATCCAAGACGATAATCTGGCTAGGAATCATATAATTTGGTAGACAAATTTTCAGGTAGTCTTTGAGTTGTCCACCTAGATTGAGAGATTTTTCCGCCACCGTGAGATATGCCACTAACCTGGGATTATTATCAGCTTCAGATAAAATGACGACAGCTTCTTTAACTGATGGATGTTGTAATAAAATTGCTTCTATCTCACCGAGTTCAATTCTAAAGCCTCGTAATTTAACCTGAGCGTCAATTCGACTCAGATACTCAAGGTTTCCATCAGAGTTCCATCTTGCCAAGTCGCCAGTTTTGTAAATTCGCTCGATTTTCCCGAATAACTCAACTTCCAGAAATTTTTCGGCAGTAGTTTCCGGACGGTTGAGATAGCCTCTAGCTAAACTAACTCCGGCGATGCAGAATTCTCCTGGTATTCCTGGAGGTAAAAGTTGATTGTATGCATCTAAAATGTAGATGCGGGTATTAGATAAAGGTTGACCGATAAGCGGTTTTTTGCCATTAGGTTCAACTAGAGCGATCGCAGCATTCACTGTCGATTCAGTCTGTCCGTAGCAATTAAAGAAACGTCGTCCCTGCGCCCACTGAGTCACTAATTCTGCCGAACAAGCCTCACCACCAACGCCTATAGTTTGCAGATCGCTTAAGGTTGCGTGAGGTAACATAGATAACACCGAAGGACATAAAAAGCTGTGGGAAATTTTGTGAGCAGCTAAGAAGTCAAGCAAGCTTTGACTCGGTAACAAGGTTTCTTTATTGGCAAGATATAAACATGCCCCTGCGGTGAGGGCAGTAGCAATTTCAAAAATTGAGACATCGAAGCTGATGGAAGCAAACTGAAGCAAACGGCTTTGGGGTTTAACAAGCAAAACTTGCTCAACTGACGACGTCATATTCACTAGTCCTCGATGCTCAATCATCACCCCCTTAGGTGTTCCCGTCGAACCAGAGGTATAGATCGCATAAGCCAAATCTGATGGTGTACTTTGAGGAGGAAGATTATCTGTTAATTCTTGGGCAAAATTTTCCTCTTCTAAATAAATGATTTTCGCTTGGTTTTCCAGTTCAGTGAGTGGTAGTTGATCACTAAGGAAACTTTGGCTCAGCAAAACAGTTATCCCAGAATCTTGTAGCATGAAACGAATACGCTCTGGTGGATAACTGGGGTCAATCGGCACATAAGCCCCACCTGCTTTGAGGATACCGAGTATACCAATAATCATTGACAATGACCGTTCAACGCAGATACCAATTAATGTATCTGGCTTAATTTGGTAGTTTTTAATCAGGTAATGAGCCAGTTGGTTTGCGCGTTGATTCAGTTGCTGGTAAGTTAAGGTTTGCGATTCAAACACTAAAGCGTGATGATGAGGGTTGAGAGCGACTTGAGCTTCAAACAAATCAACTAGAGTTTTATCATGAGGATAGTCGGTTTGTGTTTGATTCCAGAAAAGCAGTTGTTGACGTTCAGCTTCTGTGAGCAAAGGTAAAGAATGAATCAGTTGTTGAGGGTTATCAACAATTCCTTGAAGTAAAACTTCAAAATGTTCAGCCATTTGTTGAATGGTTTTAGCTTCAAACAAATCGCTAGCATACTCCCATTCTCCTGTCAATCCCTCAGGCTTTTCTCGAAAAATCAGCGACAAATCAAACAGCGTCGTCGTGTTTTCCCATTCAAAACGGGTAATGGTTAATTTATTGGTTTCGATTTGCTGCTGGGTTTCATTTTGCCAGCTAAAAGCGACTTGAAATAAGGGATGATGAGAAAGCGATCGCTCCAACGCCAGTTCATCGACTAGTTTCTCAAAGGGTAAGTCTTGATGGTCATAAGCATCTAGGGCGACTTGCTTCACCCGTTGCAGTAACTGTAAGAAAGTTGGATTTCCTTGTAAATTGGTACGTAATGCGAGGGTATTGACAAAAAAGCCAATCAGTGGTTCTATTTTCCGATGGTTGCGATTGGCGATCGCAGAACCAACAACAATATCCTCTTGTCTGCTATAGCGCGACAGCAAAAGCGTAAATGCTGCCAGTAGAGTCATAAACAGAGTAGTTCCTGACTCCTGACTTATGCGCTTCAACTTCTGCGTTAAATCTTGATTAAGTTCCAAGAAAATGCTACGCCCCTTGAAACTTTGAACTGAAGGGCGGGGTAAATCTGTGGGTAATTCTAAGAGCGGTGAAACTTCGGCTAATTGTTTTTGCCAGTAATTAAGTTGCCTATGAAGAACCTCTCCCTGTAACCATTGCCTTTGCCATTGGGCAAAATCGGCATATTGCAGTGATAATTCTGGTAAGGGAGACGATTCTCCAGAGCACAAAGCGTTATAAAGGGTAAACATTTCACGGCGGAATATCTCCATTGACCAACCATCACAAACGATATGATGGATAACGAGCAACAGTAGATGGGATTGCTCAGCTAGTTGCAACAACTTTACTCGCAGCAAAGGTGGGTGTGATAAGTCAAAAGGCTGTTGCAATTCTTCTAATGCTAACTGCTGCGCTTTGCTTGACTGATTTTCTGGTGTCAATTGTCGCCAATCTAGCACCTGTATCCTCAGTTGGGGATCAACGTGAATCACTTGTATCGGCGATCCATTGACAACTGAGAATGTGGTGCGTAAAACTTCATGACGTTGAACAATTTCTTGAATAGCTTGTTCTAAGGCACTGATATTCAGAACTCCACTCAGTTGCCAGAAAAACGGGACATTGTAGACACACTTTTCGCCTTCTAGTTGATCGAGAAACCACAGTCTTTGTTGGGCAAAAGAGAGGAGGAGGGGTTGTTCTTGCGATCTTGGTGTTAGGGGAAGAGTTAACCTACCATTATTTTGTAGAGATTGCTGTTGCTTTCTGAGTTTTTGTAGGACTAATTCTCGCTTTTCTGGAGAAAGAGTTTCAAGACGTTTTAATAAATCGCTCATAATACTATTGTTGAAAATTAGTTTTTAATCGAACGACTCCAGACGCGGAGAATATAGAAATCAAAAATAGGACTAACTTAATACTCAAAAAGCAATTGTTGTGTCACTTCTGACTCTGATAACTGATCGACTTCCCCTAAAATCTGTGCTAAGGTATCATTTTCTGCTTTTTCAATCTGTTGAACCATGACTTTTTTGGCAAGTTCAGCAATGGTTGGATTTTCAAATAGGTAACGCAAAGGAAAATCTAGAGAGAAAGCTTCTCTTAATCGTGAAATAACTTGCGTTGCCAATAAAGAATGCCCCCCCAACTCGAAAAAGTTATCGTGAATCCCAACCTGTTTTAATCGAAGAACTTCAGTCCAAATTGTGGCTAATTCTCGTTCAGTCGGCGTGCCTGGAGCAACAAAATCAACATCTAAGCTTCTTTGGGAAGCATCTGGAGCAGGCAAAGCACGGCGATTGATTTTACCATTAGAAGTCAGAGGAAATTCCTCAAGAAATACGAAAGCGACGGGAATCATGTAGTCAGGCAGCTTCGTCTTGAGGAAGTTCCGCAATAGGGGCGAACGGCTCACCCCCACAGTTGGGTTATACCTGGTAAGGAGATAGGCAACTAAATACTTGTTCCCAGGCTCATCCTCCCGCATAATGACCACGACTTGCTTTATATCTGAATGTTGACTTAAAACCGCCTCAATTTCTTCTAATTCAATACGAAAACCCCTCAGCTTAACTTGTGTATCAATTCGACCTAAAAATTCTAGATTCCCATTAGGGAGACGCCGGACTAAATCTCCAGTTTTGTAAAGTGAGTCACTCTTAACAAAAGGATTAGGAATAAATTTTTCACGAGTTAATGTTGGTTGATTTAAGTAACCTCTAGCGACACTCGCCCCACCCACATAGAGTTCCCCAGAAACACCAATAGGAACTTTGTGTAAATCTTTATCTAGGAGATACACTTTCCTGTCACCAATGGGTTTACCAATGGGAATTGAATGCACATTTTGAGCAAGTTGTTTAGGAAGCGGGTAACAACAGGTAAAAACTGTACATTCCGAAGGGCCATAAGCATGAATAATTTGGGTTTCTGGCAATAGTTCTAAGGCGTGACGAACATGAGCTACAGAAACTGACTCTCCCCCAAATAGCAGTTGTTTAACTCTTGACAACCCTTCTGGCATTGTGTCAATCATGAGATTGAATAGAGCCGTAGTCAAAAACAGGGTATTAACTTGCTGTTCAGTGATGATACGGCTTAAGCCCTCTGGTGTGGGAATTTTATCTGGGTAAAGCACACAACGCCCCCCGTAAAGCAAAGGCGGCCAAAGTTCTAGGGTTAATCCATCCCAGGAAATCGATGAATGTTGTAGCCAAATCTGCTCTGCATCAAGGTGAATGTAATCAACCCCAAACATAAAACCAATTAAGCTACGATGGGGAACTTCTGTTCCTTTTGGTGTTCCCGTGGAACCAGAGGTATAAATGATATAAGCTAAGTTTTCTAGATTAACTTCACACTCGCAATTGTCTTCTTTATATTGGGAAATGGCTTCCCAATCTGAGTCAAGATTTACCACAGTTTGATTGTGGATGGGAAGCAGCTCGCACAAATGAGTCTGCGTTAGTAAGATAGATGGTTCTACATCTGCTAATATAAAAGCTAGTCTATCTGAAGGATAAGCTGGGTCTAACGGAACATAAGCTCCACCAGCTTTAAGAATAGCGAGTATTCCTACCACCATTAAAAGTGAACGCTCAACACAAATTCCCACCCGTACTTCGGGTTTAACTCCCAGCGCCTGTAAGTAATGAGCTAATTGATTGGCGCGGTTATTTAACTCCCGATATGTTAAGCGTTGTTTTTCACACACAACTGCTACTGCGTTAGGGGTTTTTTCTACCTGTTCTTCAAATAAAGTATGAATACATTTGTAATCAATTGAAGCTATTATTTTCTGTTGATTTTCTTGCAGACTTAATTGTTCTTCTTCGACTGCACTGAGGAGAGATAATTGGGAAATATCTTGTTGTATATTGGCTGCTATTCCTTCTAGCAATGTTTGGAAATGTCCAATCATGCGAGAAATTGTCTGTTTATCAAAGCGAGTGGTATCATAGATAATCCTGCCAGATAATTGTGATTCAGGATTAACTACTATCGTGAGAGGATAATTCGTGCGTTCAAAACAACGAAGATGGCTAATTTTTAAGGTTTTTTTGCTCTCCTGTTCAGCAGAATCGAGCGGATAATTTTCAAAGACTAACAAGCTCTCGAACAGTGGTATTCCTGGGGGAATATCACTTAGGCGCTGAATTTCCGCCAGGGAGTAATAGGCATATTGTTCCTGCTCAAACGCTTGGGTTTGTAAATGCTTGAGCCAGGGTAATAATTCCGTATTTGCCGTCACTTTTACCCGTATGGGGAGGGTGTTGATCAATAGCCCGACTATTGAATCCACTCCTGCCAAGTTTGGTGAGCGCCCAGATACAGTCGCACCAAAGACTACATCGCTTTCCCCACTGTAACGAGAAAGGAGCAACGCCCATGCTCCTTGCAGCAAATTATTCAAGGTTAAATGGTGTTGTCGCGCCGCATATTGCAGCTGAAGAGTGATTGTTTGAGATAATTGGAAAGGTTTCTCATCATAGGTTTGTTGTTGGGCAGACTTGTCAAAAGTCGATTTATCTACCCTAAAAGGGGTAGGAGCCTCAAGCCCTTGGAGAGTTTGTTGCCAGAAGTTCTTTGCCTGAGCAATATCTTGTTGCTGTAACCAATCAATATATTCTCGATAGGAGCGAGCGGGAAGCAAGCGTAAATGTTCGCCTTGCTGATGTGCTTCATAGAAAGCTAAAACTTCTTTTAGGATAATCTGCATCGACCAACCATCAAAGAGAATATGATGATGACTCCAGATAAATTGATAAGTATTTTCCCCAAGCTGGATGATGGTGAAGCGCATTAGGGGAGCATGAGAAAGATCGAATTCTTTTTGGCGATCGCTTTGCAGAAAATCCTCTAGATGCTGTTGTTGTTCATTCGATGTTAAATGACGCCAATCCAGTCTCACCCACGGGATATCCACTTGCTTACTCACCATTTGCAACGGCTTTTCTATCTCTTCCCAATAAAAGGAACTGCGTAAAACCGGGTGTCGTACAACAACAGAACGCCAAGCCTCCACAAATGCAGGAAAATTCAATTCCCCAGACAAAATACAAACCAATTGCTCAAAATAAACTTCCGATTCTGGTGCATAAAGAGTATGAAAGAGCATACCCTGTTGCATAGGTGAAAGTTCATAAAGGTCTTCAATATTCTTCACGAAACTACCTCTGGCTAAAGCTACTCCCAAACCCCTATAATATTACCTATTCTCTCCTTTATTTTCTTGGCGTTCTTCTCTGCGAGACGCCTGACGGCGAAGGCGCGGACAGATTCTTACGGAGGGAAACCCGACTGCGAACTGTCCAATGTCTATTGCGGTTCATTAAATTATATCTTCTTCTGGAACTTGAGAAGTAAAGATTAGCATTGGATATTGAGAAAGAGATATATTCATTTCTTTGTTCTACCCTTGCTCAAGTCGTTTGTTAATTTTAGAGAAAAATTTATCAAGCTGTTGTTGATTGAGTCTTGCCGCAGAAAAGTCTGATGGCGTAAACACTTGAACCTCCTTTGACTGACTGTGAGCAATCAGAGTTCTTAATACTTCCATAAATCCAAAACTCAACCTTTCAATAGTAGTTTTTTTATGAAATTTCTCACTATAAGCAAACTCCATTTCTAACTTTCCTGAGTGAATTAATCCGCTCACTGCCATGAGATGGCTACGATTTCCGCGCCTACTTTGTTCTGATTTCCATTCTTTAACGGTTCCGAACATCGCAGGAGCGGAGATAACTTGGTCAAATTGACCTAAATAATTGAAACTGACTTCTGTTTGAGGTAGATTCAGCAATTTATTTTGAACTGCCGGATTTGAATTTAAATATCGCAAGCTCCCAAAACCAATACCATGTTTAGGTAGGCGACGTAGTTGTTCTTTAACTAATTTTAAAGTCTCTTCCAACTGGTTCACAGAACTCAATTTTAATTGCACAGGGAATAAAGTTGTAAACCAGCCTACGGTACGGGATAAATCTACATCCTCAAATAAATCTTCCCGTCCATGTCCCTCTAAATCAATCAATAAAGAATTTTTGCCTGTCCATTCGCTAAAGCTTTGTACCAAAGCAGTCAATAAAATATCGTTAATTTGTGTATTATAAGCAGAGGGTACATCTTGGAGAAGGGCGCGGGTTTCATCCTCATTTAAAAAGAGGGTAAGAGAATTTCTTGAAGCTAAAGTATTTTCTTCTTTACCTAATGGATAATCTATCGGCAAAAAAGCGATATTGCCTTCAAACTGAGATAACCAATAATCAATTTCTGTTGCAAGGGTTTTAGATTGACTATATTCTTGTAGCTTATTTGCCCATTCTTGGAAAGAAGTCGTTTTGGGTGGCAATTTGATTGTTTCACCACGGCTAAGTTGTTGATATGCTGTTGCTAAGTCTTCTAGCAAAATTCGCCATGAAATGCCATCTACCGCTAGGTGATGGATCACAAACAGTAGTTGACTTGGCTGTCTCCCCAGCTTAAACAAAGCCACTCGCACTATAGTCCCTGATGACAAATTTAGGCTGGCTTGCAATTCAGCTTCTTTTGTTTTAATTGCGGTTTGTTGTGCCTGAGGAGAAAGTTCGGACAAATCCACAATGGTGAAAGGCACTGTTTCTTGGGGAGGATTAATAATTTGTTGTGGTAGAGGAGTTTCTATGACAAATCGCGAACGCAGAGCATCGTGATGCAATAATAATTGATGTACCGCTTGCTTTAATAACTCTGGTTGTGCCCCTAATGGAATCACAAGCATTGCTGACTGGTTAAAGTAATGAGCATCCGGTAGATTCTGCTGGAAAAACCAATGCTGTATAGGCGTTAGTGGTACAGAACCCGTGACGAATCCCTGATTGGCTTTGATTTGACTCTTTGTACCGATAACAGTGGCTAACTCTGCAATTGTTTGAAACTTAAACAGTTGTTTTGGAGTAAGTTGTAACCCAGCTTGATTGGCTCTAGATATCATCTGAATACTGATGATCGAATCGCCACCCAGTTCAAAGAAATTATCATGAATGCTGACATTTGGTTGTCTCAACACTTCAGCCCAAATTACAGCTAACTTTTCTTCTACAGGAGTTCTAGGAACAACAAACCCTAACTCTACTTTTCTGTCAGAAGTATCCGGGGTAGGCAAAGCACGATAATCTACTTTACCATTAGGTGTCATCGGTAGCTTATCTAAGGAAACGAAGACAGATGGAACCATGTAGGGAGGTAACTTCTGTTTAAGGAATTGGCGGATTTCATCAATTTGGATTTGTCGAAGATTTCCAACTAAATAAGCTACCAGACGCTTATTGCCAGGAATGTCTTCATAGGCAATCACCACAGCTTGAGCCACATGGGGATGTTGATTTAAGACTGTTTCAATTTCACCAAGTTCAATCCGAAAACCGCGAATCTTCACCTGAGAATCCATCCGTCCCAAATATTCTAGATTCCCGTCAAGTCGATAACGGACTATATCCCCAGTTTTGTATAATCTACTCCCCTTCGGGTGACGCTCGTGCCTCGCTACCGCTACCGCTACGAAGATCGCAGTCGCCTGAGGAAGGAAACCCTCCCTCCGCGCTGACTCACCTCCTGCCGTCTCAAAAGGATTGGGAAGAAATTTCTGCAATGTCAATTCTGGAAGGTTTAAGTAACCTCGTGCTACACCCGCACCGCCAATATAGAGTTCCCCTGGTACTCCGATGGGAACGGGTTGCAAGTATTTATCTAATACATAGACTTGAACATTACTAATAGGTTTGCCGATCGCAACTTCCTGATGATTTAGGGTATTCTCCGATAATTGAGATAAAGTTGCAATAACCGTGGTTTCAGTCGGCCCATAACTATTAACCAACTGAGGATAGTTGCCCACCCATTGATGCCACATTGCCACTTTTTCCGGTAGCACTCGCTCTCCGCCAACAATGACTAGTCGTAATGATTCAGGTAGTGATAAATTCCCAGTTGATAATTCACTTACCAACAAATGCCAGTAAGCGGTTGGTAAATCCCAGACTGTCAATTGACTATGTTTTGACTGCTGCACAAATGCTGACACAGACTGCAACATTTCCTCGGTACGCAGCACGAGTGTTCCACCGCAACTTAAACAAGGGAAGATTTCTTCTGCAGCGGTATCAAAACTAATTGAGGCAAATTGGAGAATGCAATCGCTATTCGTCAATTTATATTGAGCGATCGCTGCTTGAGTAAAATTAACCAACGAGTGATGTTCAATTAATACTCCTTTGGGCTTGCCTGTGGAACCTGATGTATAAATAACATAAGCCAAGTTATTGGTTGCTACCTCATGAACAGGATTTTTTCTACTCATGCTCGCAATCAATGCCTTTTGGGCATCTAAACAAATTATTTGTAGAGGATGTTCAGCATCCACGGTTGCCCATTGCTGCATCGTCACCAGGATTTGCACTTGAGCATCGTTGACTATCTCCGTCAATCGTTCTGCTGGATAAGTGGCGTCTAGGGGGAGATATGCTCCTCCTGCTTTGAGAATTCCTAAAAGTCCCACTATCATCTCTAAGGATCGCTCAATGCAAATTCCGACTAATGCATCAGGTTTTACCCCCAAGGTTTTCAGGTAGTGCGCAAGTTGATTCGCTTGTTCATTTAATTCCCGATAAGTAAGTTTTTGCTCCTCAAATACCACTGCTACTGCATCAGGGATGTTGTCTACCTGTTCTTCAATTAACTGATGAATGCATTTCCCTTCAGGAAATCGTGTTTTTGTCTGATTCCACTCAACCAATAATTGATGCTGCTGCTCTGCCGTTAACAAGGGGTATTGGGAAATTCGTCGATCAGGATTCGTCACAATTCCTTCTAGCAATGTTTGATATTGTTCCATCATCTGTTCGATGGTTACAGTATCAAAGAGATCGCGGTTATATTCCCAAACAACGGTTATGCCCTCTGTTTCGATTCCCGGAGCTTCATCTTTGGAATTACGCCCTACTCGTTGTTCAGAACGGGGAATAACGACAATATCTAAATCGAATTTAGCTGACTGATTGGTGAGTGCCTCATGCTGTCTAATTGTCAACCCAGGTAGACTCAAATCAGGTAAGTGAGCATCATGGAAGCTGAACATCACTTGAAACAGAGGATTGTAGCTGAGATTTCTCTGTGGTTTCAGTGCCTCTACGACTTTATCAAAGGGTAAGTCTTCGTTAGCATAAGCGGATAAGGTGACTTGACGCACTTGAGCCAAAAGTTCTCGAAAGGTGGGGTTGCCAGAAACATTTGTGCGTAGGACAATGTTATTGACAATCATGCCAATTAACCCTTCTGTCTCCCGCCAACGTCGATTAGCAACTCCAGATCCCACACAAAGGTCTTCTTGTCCTGTGTAACGGTAGAGCATGGTTACGAAAACCGCAAACATACTCATAAATAATGTTACCCCCTCTTGACGACCCATGTTTCTTAGGGAGTTGCAGACATCAAGAGGAAGTTCCATCCTCAGCATTCCGCCTTGGTAAGTTTGCTCGACTGGTCGTGGGCGATCTAATGGTAATTCTAGTAAAGGGGGACTGCCAGATAATTTTTGTTTCCAATAGTTTAGTTGAGCTTGTGCTGGTTCTGTTAACACCCACTGTCGTTGCCAATGGGCAAAATCTGCGAACTGGAGTGAGGGTTCAGCTAGGGGTGAAGGTTTCCCTTCAGAAAAGGCTTGATAAAGTATTAATAATTCCCGCAAAAATAAATTGAATGACCACCCGTCATGAACCATATGATGTTCAACGTGAATTAACACATGTTCAGAGTCACTTAATTTTAATAATGTCCAACGAATTAAGGGTAATTCACTTAGATTAAAGGGTTTTTGAACTGCGATTTGTGTTAATTTTTGTACTTCTGCTTCCTGTTCTGCTTGGGGAACAGGAAGCAGGTCGAACACTGGTAATTTGACTCTTTGAGAAGGATGAATAACTTGTACGAGCTTTCCTCCAATCGCCGGAAAGGTAGTGCGAAAAATTTCATGGCGGCGCAAAATCTCGGTGAGACTTTGTTCAAGAATAGGTATATTCAAATGTCCTAAAAAGCGCAAACTTTCTTGAAATTGATAAGCACTCATGGAGGGAGCTAACTGCTCAATGAAATATACTCGTTCTTGAGCAAAGGAAACAGGTAAGTAACCTTCCCTTGAAATTGGCGTAATTTTAGCGAGGGGTGATGGCTGTTTTAATTGCTGTTGCTGGATAATGACTTTAATTAAGTCATTGCTCGTCGGATTTTCAAATAGTTGTTGAAAAGATAGTTCAACTTGAAAAACATCCCGTATCCGAGATAGAATTTGCGTGGCGATTAGCGAATGACCACCTAACTGGAAAAAATTGTCATAAATACCAATCTCTTCTAATCCAAAAATCTTACACCAGATGTCTGTCAAGGCTTCTTCAAGTGAATTACGCGGTGCAACAAAGGCGAATTGCCGAGGAGGAATGGGAAGTGCTTGGCGATCAACTTTCTCATTAGGAGTGAGAGGTAAAGCGTCTAAGGAAACAAAGATGCTTGGGATCATGTAACTAGGTAGCTTGTTTCCCAAGAAGCTTTGCAAACTTGTTGGGGTGATATCCCTCTTTTGATGAGGCACAACGTAAGCTACCAAACGTTTGTTGCCTGGGGTGTCTTCACGAACAATAACTGCGGTTTGAGTGACTTGAGGGTGTTGATTGAGGATGGATTCAATTTCTCCTAGTTCAATCCGGAAGCCGTTAATTTTTACTTGATTGTCGAGCCTTCCTCTAAATTCTAGGTTGCCATCTGGTAGATACCGTCCTAAATCCCCAGTTTTGTAGAGCTTCGCGTCTGGTTGATTGTTGAAGGGATTTTTGATAAATTTTTCTGCCGTCAATTCTGGTTGGTTCAGATAGCCCCGTGCTATTCCAGTACCTCCAATGTATATTTCTCCTGCTACTCCAGTGGGAACTTTTTGCAGGCTTTGATCCAACACATAGACTTGAATATTATCCCCTATTGGTTTGCCAATAGGTACTTCTGTGCCGTCGAGTTGGGTAGTACGCATTGATAAAGAGCAAATTGTGGCTACAACGGTGGTTTCTGTAGGTCCGTAGCTATTGAGCAATTCAGGGAAATTACCTACGCACTTGAGCCACATTTTAACTGGTTTTGGCAGTACCCGTTCTCCACCAATAATTACCAAGCGCAATGATTGAGGCAATGTTATTTGAGCAGTGGCTAATTCATTGACTATTAAATGCCAGTAAGCTGTGGGTAAATCCCATACAGTTATTTGCCAATCTTGAGATTGCTGTACAAATGAGGTGAGCGAATTCATCATTTCCTCAGTTCGTAGCACTACAGTTGCACCACAACTCAAGCATGTATATATTTCTTCTACAGCTGTATCAAAATTTATCGAGTTGAACTGAAGAATGCGATCGCACTCAGATATCTTGTATTGTGCGATCGCTCTCTGGGTAAAATTCATTAATGAGTGATGTTCAATCATCACCCCTTTGGGTTTTCCGGTTGATCCCGATGTATAGATCACGTAAGCCAGATTATCGGGTTTTACTGTATTAACGAGATTGCGATCGCTATGTTTAACAATCTCATTTTTGTGACTATCTAAAAAAATTACCTGCCCTGAATAGTCAGATATTAAAGTAGACCATTTTTCTGTTGTTACCAACACAGAGATTTGAGCATCTTGGAACATATAGCTCAATCTTTCGGCTGGATAGGCTGGATCTAGCGGAATATATGCTCCTCCTGCTTTGATAATCCCTAACAAACCCACAATCATTTCTAGGGAGCGCTCAACGCAAAGTCCAACCAGTACCTCTGCTCCTACCCCTAATTTTTGCAAATGATGAGCGAGTTGGTTAGCCTTAATGTTTAATTCTTCGTATGTCAGTTGTTTCTGCTTATATTCAACAGATACTGCTTGTGGAGTTCGCACCACTTGGGCTTCAAATAACTGGTGAATACCCTGTTTAAACATGAGCTAGATATTTTTCAAATAGGGATTAAACATCCGGACAAGCTAAAATTTACTGCCTAGAGTCTTCTAGGTAATTAACTAGATAATTTGGAATAATGACCTTTGAGGGTTTAAAAGGTGCGAAATCAGACTCAAAGGTCACTTTCTTTTCTCACCGCGATTTTGTTGAAGAATGCGAAGCGCGTAGCAGTCCGTTCATGTAACGATCCACACAGAAACAAATCGCTTAACTTCGTAAAGCACGCATGAGCCATGCCAATTTATTCATCGACAATTCCAACTGTCCTTGGTTTTTACGTTGGTACAGTATAAATAGTGCCTGGTGGGCTAAGTTGATTTTTCAGTTTGAGTTTTAGCTCGTCTGTAATGGGTAGATCTTGAATTTCTTTCTGGAGTTGGATCACGGACTCGGTTTTGCTACGTTCTGCATAGACAGCCTTGAGAATGGCTTCAATTCCAGATCCGGCGATCGCATCCCCGACAACAGTTATTAGACCTAGCAGTGCTATACCTCCGAGAATGCCAAAAGGTCCTCCCACGGCTGTGAGGGCAGCCGCAACAGCGGTCGAGCTACCTCCTGATGAAGCGGCTAGAATCACCAGAATTATGCCAGGAAGACCAAGCCCTGCGAGTTTTTTAACAATTTCGTCCATTGGAATTACCTCTTATCCTTACGTTTTGGTGAAAACATGACTCAGGCTACGAGCCGGAAATCTTTGTAAATAAAAAACCCATTTCATCATCTAGACTAAGCTAGATCAGAGTAACTCACGCTTAGAAACAATCACAAGGGTTTAGGTTGCTTCACAAAGCTGAACTTCCCTGAGCAAAAACACCACCAATATCATTCTTCTCAAAATTTATGTAATCATCTTGACCATCAAATGTCAGAACATAGCGTGATTGAGTGGGTACAGAGTTGGTCACAATATTTCATCTCCAAATCTGAGTGAAAAAAATCCGGAAAAGATCATCTTGTAAAGACTAATTTTTCTTTGTTTTGCCAAACGGTATCAGATCTTCTATCACCTGCCATTCAGCAACATTTAAGTTGCTTGGGGGGCGATCGCAAGTCGCTAGCAGATTTACATTTTATACCGATAATGTACATGACCTGACTCTTTTCTACGTAGCGTTGAGAGAGTAGACTTTCATTTTTTTCTCTGTATACTCAAGTTGACACTTTCTGTAATTGTATAATCTTAGCCTGCAAATTGCTATCATGTGTTAATCTAATAGCTTTTATATATTCTCAGCTTCAACGCGAAAATGCAATAGATCTGAAGACAGGGCAAATGGATTTAATTTATAGAATGTTGAGTTTACAAAGATTTTAAGCATTACTAGTTTTTATTTAGAAAATTTTTAACCTTTGATATGCATGGATTACAGAAATTATTTAAAGTATCTAAGTAGTAATACATAAATAATGCTTATACATAATAATACATATGTACTTAGGACTTATACCCTTTCTATGTGAAGATGCACATAATTTACCCACCACCTGTATGTATCCCCTCGATTTTGGCAAAACGGAAGAGATGCCAGTTCAAGTAAAATTTTATAGAAAATTGGGATAAGCATCGCAATCATTTCAGTTTTGTCCAGAAAATGCAATAGCTATTAAGACAATATTAAGTGGACAGTTAAGACACTAAGCGAATAATCTCAGAATGGGCAAATATCCGTCGTATAAACTCAATCAATTTTTCAGAGGCTAGTTATGGAACGCTGTCAAGGATGGGCACAGTTACAATAATTGTCGGAGCCAGCAATCAGAATGCACTCAACCACAAACGCCCATTTTATGGATTTTTGCTTCTTTTGGAGTTTTAGTGGGTTTTCCAGAATGAGCGTAAAAGTTTTCGGTATACTGAAAGTTATTAGGATATCCGATTCACTTAAGTAAGCGATCAAGACTAACTATGCATGGTTGTCTACGAATATCTGTTCAGATTGAAATAGGAGATAGTCAAAATAACTAGTGTAAAAAAAATACATAAAACTGACAGTAGTTCCCACAAATATAGATGGTAAACTTTATCAATGCTAGCCTTTAGGCAAAGCTAGTAGCATTGCTTAAAATTGCTGTCAAAGAACAAATTCTTAAGAGAGCTAAAATTAGGGAATTACAGCAGTTCAATTGAATAGGACTTACGCATCGTACATAAGTACTACACGCAAGGGTGTTCCAGCCATATTAAGCACTTAACGATGCCAAAGGCAACGGCTGAAGCTGTATAAATATGCGACTAAATCAGGGTTATACAAGCGCCTAAAACGACCAAATATCGTCTTTCATATTATGGTTAATTTGTACAGTGCCTAAGTCCTATTGAAATTCTCGACCAGGAGTTTAAAAATATTAATCGCCGTATAACAGCATCAACAATATACCAAACTTCAAGGGGCAACCAAGGCCAGAATTTTTGGTGAGCCGTGACTACACACCACTACAGCCTCTATTTAACAAAGTTCTTATTTAGCCGCATCCTGTAGATAATGCGATCGCCTAAGCGTAAAAACAGAGAGTTCTATCATTTCAGTTAGTCGTTAAGCTCCCCCCGCATGCGGGGGAAAAGTCTTAACTGAACCGAATTGAATTAGTTCATTAAATCAGCAACGCCAAATTATTCATCAACAATTTCAACTGTCCTTGGCATGTCAGTGACGTCAGTATTAATAAGAACTTTCGGGCTAAGGTGATTTTTCAACTTGAGTTTTAGCTCATCTGTAATGGGTAAATCTTTAATTTCTTTGAGAAGAAATCTCAGAGAGTGAGTTTTGCTACGTTCTTCATAGACAGCCTTGAGAATGGCTTCAATTCCAGATCCCGCTATAGCATCCCCTAAAACCGATATTAGACCCAGCAGTGCTATACCCCCAAGGATACCAAAAGGTCCTCCTACAGCTGTGATGGCAGCACCAACAGCTACAGAACTGCCCCCGGCTGCGGCTGTCAGAATCACGAGAATTACGCCAGGAAGACCTAGACCTGCAAGTTTTTTAACGAGTTCGTCCATTGGAATTACCTATTATCCTTACGTTTTTGTGAAAACATTAATCAGGGTAAGATACTAGAATCTTTGTAAATAAAGAAACCTATTTCATCATCTAGACTAAGCTATATCAAAGTCAATCACCCTTAGATAGGATTAACTTTCGACAAATTTTTCTCAATTTGCCCTAATCTGATAGCTGAGCCTTTAATCTAGATTATGACTGATTTTCTCGAAAAAAGCTGATATCACCACCATTCTAAGAGATGTCAAATAATTTTTGCCCCTTTACAGGAAAGCTTGCCATTATTTTACCTCTTCCTGCAAAAAATCTCAGATTTCCTCCAATAAAACACTACATAACTCATCTATTTGTTTACTTTTTTCGGCAATTAATCTATTTGCTAATAGTTTTAGCTGACGAAGATTTTCGAGCTTAGGATTATCTATTTCTTCCTGTTCATTCGTGAGGAAGGTTTGAAAGCGATAATAAGAACTTTTGCCATCTTGAACACTTGACTCAAACAACCGTTCTAATTCTCCGGCAACGACTTCGCTTCCACCGTCAAACACCATATTTAAAAGCGGTCTTCCCCATTGCAATAGTCCCCATTTTTTCACTTCGTCATAAGGGTACACGCTTGTCAGGGAACCTGTACCTAAAGAGACGACTAATATATCCTCTGTATTCAGAACTTGTTTTTTTTCTTGTCTACCAATTTGCGCCTCTATAATCGCCAAATTCGCTGGATTATTAGCGACGACGCCTCCATCCACTAAAGTATAAAAACCGCTGGGATTATGAAAACTTGAAATGCGATGGGGAGCAAAATAAGTCGGAGTAGCACTTGTTGCTAGTGCTGCATCTGTGAGCGTAAATCCGCCACATAACTTGCGAAACTTTTTCGATTCTGTCTGTTGTTTTTCCAGTTTGTTTGTAAAGAATATCGGAATTCGCTGCTCGATATCGTAGCTGGTGACGAATACTTCTTTGAGATTATTTTCCAGAGGCGCATTTCCAAAATATTGCCTTAAAATTTCCTCTCGTCCCTCCGAAGAATATTTTGGCTGGATAAATATATCCTCTATTGGACCGAGTATTCGTTCGAGAAATGGCTCATAAAATATTTCCACTCCATACTCAAGATAGATTTGGAGGAGATTCTCTGCACTGTATTCAGGAATCGGGGAACCATCAAGTGCCTCTATGAAGCCAGGTTTAGTAAGTCCGAGTGCTAAAATTCCTCCGGTTGAAGTGCCTGCAATTAAATCAAACAAACTCGAAATCGGCTTTAGTGTCCGCTTTTCAATTTCTGCTAAGATCATTGCTGGGATAATGCCCCGAATCCCACCTCCATCAATAGCAAGTATTTTATACTTGGGATTGGCTTCTGTATTCATAGTTTTTTCTGGTTCCTCCTGAGCTAATGTTTGTGTTTGTTCGGGGGGTTGGATA
>CALMVQ010000380.1:42308-47924 GCA_937873135.1 uncultured Scytonema sp.
CCTCTAATTGAGAGCTAATCCCGGTTTGAATGCTGTCAGCTGATTTTTGTACATCTTTTATTGTCCCTTTTCTTCGCTTCGCCTGACCCTCGTTGGGAGCTAACACAGTCGTGATCTGGATCGGTAAATCCTCATTCAAGGATTGTGCAGTTTCAAATGGAAGTTGTGCTAAATCCCAAGTCGGATTACCATGCAACGTTCCTCCATAGGCATTTGCAGTGTAGTCTCGGATAGTTGCCCCAGTTCCTTCGTTTAACATCCAGTAAGCCACTAATCCAAGTTCATTCCCTACTATTGCCCCATGACGATGCTTTTGGATTTCCGCCCCTGTACAGGGATAATTCCAGACACTGATGTTAGCCAATTGTCCTGTGAAGTAATTGTAATTGTGTAATGTCGCACCAAGAGTTACAGAACTCGTTGCGTTGTTTAATGAAGTTCCTGTCAAAGCTCCAGTATACTCATGCTCATCCAAATATATAGTCAGTTGACCCGCATTAAAAATAATCGCAAAGAAATGCCATTGTCCAATAGTTAATTCTCCATTACCAAAAGTTTTGATAACATTATCAATTTTCTCATCAATGTATACATCTAGGTTGCCCGATTCACTAATACCGAACTCAAAATTATCACTGTATCTATCTGAGGAACGGGCAAAAAAAACATTGTGCGTCCCATAGGTAGTAGCTTTATTGGTCAATTGATGAGGATTCACCCATCCGGAAATTGTAAAGGCTGAATTCCCTTTAGCAAAAACACCACCAATATCATTCTTCCCAAAATCTATGTAGTCATCCTGACCATCAAATGTCAGCACTGATTGACTATATACGTTGTTTGTCATAAGATTTTACTCTCCAAGTTAGATCATTTGTAATTCATCTTAACGCTTCATGAATCACCAACGCGTCAAAGACCGTAATTCGTAATTAACAAATTCAAGAGATAGATATTTGTTAATTACTAAGAACTATAGCTCCTTAGTAAACATGTTGAACAACCTTTGTATGTTCCAGACCCATTTCCATGTCTTGAACGCTTGTTGTTATAGTAATACGAATGCATTGATATTTATATTACTAATCTTCTTATAAAGCAGTCTCAATCTCACAACTTTCGCCGCCAAGCATGAAAGCACTGTTTTACCCCATTATGTACTCCCCGCTTACAAGTTAGGTAAGAAAAATCCACTAACATAAGTTGCTCATTATCAAAAAGCACCTCTACATATAAAATCCATTATTTTAGTATTATGAAATACTCTGAATATGGATTTTCTCACCTTAATAATACAGTTTAGAAGCACTAACTAGCAACTTAAGTTACTAGCCTCTATATTTAGATTAACAGTACAGTAACGGTTCACAAACACTTTGAACATTAATATTAAGTTTCATTAAGATTAATGCTGATATTACATTGTTGAGAAAATCAAGCTGAAAAAAGGTTTTGTCAATAGTAATAATGCTGTAAAATATAAAATTATTTAGTATCAAATAAAACTTCTATAGTGAAGTTCATGGCGACACTCCTTCTGGTGTGATCGCTACGCAAACGTCGCTCTAAGCGAAGCTATGCCGTAGGCTTTACGTTGCGAAGATAGCCCGTTCGAGAGGACGGAAGCTGACACCACCGACTGGACTCACCTGCACATTTAGTAGTTTGTCTGTTAAGAGCAATGAGTCTTTCGTCCTTGAGATTCGATGCGGGATGTACTCCAAAAGCTTCGTTAAGAAAGTGTCTTCAAGGCTTCAGGCGAAGTGGCACCACCCAGCTGCTGTGTTTTACGCGTGCCTTGCTCACAGTCTTATGGTAACTTACTTATGCTATAAATTACATGTGATTACCCCTCCCTTACAAGGCGTGACGGCAGTCGGCAGTTATGCTGAATGTAAAGTGATACATTATAGCATAAGTGAAAAGCATAGCTGCCTTCTCAATAAGAGCGATCTTTCCCACAAGATTAACACGCGAACATAATTTCTCTGTTTTTACCATCTATTTTCCTTAACCGAGCAGTATTGATGCGTAGTAATGTTACAAAAAGCTGAAATTAATTGCACAAAATCTGACGAAAAATGTGAGAATTCTCAATGGTATGGTTTTGGATACTCTTTGCTTATGTTTAATGTCAAAGATATTGAAATTAAGAAGATGGACCATTTGGGTATGGTCACAGGAATAAGAAACCCAATAGAACAACTGATTGAATGCAGCAAAATTCTTTGCACATTTACATTTGTTCCCAATTGCAAGCCAGTCCGGTATCATTATGACCCACAAGAGTTACAAAAGTGGGCACTCTCAGATATCAGCCCTAATGGAATTCTTTGCCCTCTATGGGTTCGCCCTCACCCAACTGAGTCAGAAAAATATGAACTGGTTGCGGGATTTCGACGCTTGAAAGCAGCAGTGATTGTGGGATTGGATAGTGTTCCAGTCAAGGTTTTTGATTGGGATGACCATAGCGCTTTCCACGCGGCAATAGCGGAAAATACAACTCGCCGAGATTTGAATGCTTTAGAAGAGTTAGATAATACTCTGCGATTGCTTGAAATTAAACTGGAATATGATACCGAAGAGGTTGTTAGTTTTCTTTATCGGATGAATAACGCCACAAAAGGAAGTATTAACCAAAACGTTTTGGTTAGCGAAGAAGCTGAACTTGTGCAACAGATATTTGATTCATTGGGGCGAATCACTTGGCAATCGTTCGTCGCCACTCGGCTTCCTTTGTGCAAAAAACCAGTAGAGATCTTGAATGCAATTCGTGATGGTAAAATTCACTACACCAAAGGAATTTTGATTGCTAGTGTTAAAGACGAATTTCTCCGACAAAATCTGCTAGAAGACGCAATTAACAATTCCCTAAGCATTTCCGAAATCAAGCAACGCGTCAAAGCATCGAATGATCTGATAAAAGCACCCTCCGACCCTGTCAACCTCAAGCAACGCTTAACTAATGCGGTCCACATGGCAAAGAAAAACCAGATGCTTTGGAGTGATCCAAAAAAAACCCAGCAACTAAAACAGTTGCTTAGTCAGCTAGAAGCAATTGTCATAAGTTAATTTATGAGCAGGGTGAGCTTAAGTATTTAGACAGGTGCTATTCGTTTTGAGTAAATAGCACTTGTCCAACTATTTAATCAATCGACAAAAAAATTACCAGGGTAAGCGCATTTAATTTTTTTCTGAAAAATACAGACTATTTTGCATAAGTATGGATTAAAAGTATATAATTTGAGGAGAAGATGTGTTAAGTAGTACGCTAATAAACAGAGCTTTTATTTACGTATCAGGGGCTGTCTCATGGCAACACACTTAAATTCTGACCGTTTATCAAGTACAACGCGGTACTCATAAGAGCGTGCTAGTACTACAGCACTAACAGGACAAATGCACTCGTCTTTTAGTAATATAGAAGACCACCTTGTTCAACGCATCTGTACTCACTTGTTAACAGATATTTTAATTTAAAATCACGACAATTCCTACCCGATTAGAATTGCTTGACCTTGCTGAGTGCATTTTGTATTATTATGCACGTGATGCGTCTGAATCCACTTGTTAATAGCTTTTGCTCCGCGCCTGCCCTGATTTTCTATCCTCCATAAGCGGGTATATTTTTTTCTCTAAGAAGTGTTCATCGCTTTTACTATAGTATGCTATTATGCACTTACTAATAAAGTATTTAATATTAAGCACCTGGAGAATGCAGATTCTATTTTTAAAAGGATAATTTGAAGATAAGTATAGACGTAAATGCACTTAGATGCTCATTTGCAGTCTTTAGCATGTGTACCGCGACAAATTAGGCGTTGAGACAAATTAGTGTCAAGTGTCATCAGATTTTTCCTGACTCGCTTTGATTTTACAAACAGTGTTGCTATGACCGAGAAGTATCTATACTAATTCAGTGCAAGGACTTAAACCTCTCTACTCATGCGCTAGTCGTACATAATTTATGTGCTTATTCTAAGTACTAATTCCTTGTTCTTTCTAAAGACATTAAAAAGAACAAGGAATGTGAACCCGCACTGCATCAACTGACCTTAGAGAGCAGAAAGTGAGCAGGCTGTGTCAGTTCAAAACAATTGTATTGAAGGAAAATTATGAATTTAACAGATTTGATTGAAAGTCTTTCAGCAAAGAATGTTGAATTGTGGGTTGATGGCGACAATTTGCGTTACCGAGGCTCTGAAAAGATACTCAGCCCTGAGTTATTGGCACAAATTAAGCAATACAAACCAGAAATTATCCGACTTCTATCCCAAAGTAGTTATAATGGGGCGACTTATCCACTCTCCCACGGTCAAAAAGCCCTGTGGTTCTTGTATCAATTGGCACCAAGAAGTCTAGCTTATAACAGCAGATATGCAGCAAAATTAGTTGTAAATTTAGATATTCCCGCCTTGAAGCAGGCAGCACAAGCCCTAATTGAAAGGCATCCAGTTTTAAGAACGACCTTTACAACCATTGATGGCGAACCTGTGCAAACAGTTCACAAAAACCAGCAAGTTTACTTTAGTGTTGAAAATGCTTTCGCTCTTGAGCTTGATGAGGTAAACAACTGGCTATTACAAACAAGTGCTTGCCCTTTTGATTTAGAACATGGGCCTATATTGCGCTTTAATTTGTTAATTAACCACACTAAAACAAAAGAATATATTCTCTTAATAACACAACATCATATAGGATCGGATTTCTGGTCAGGAGAAATCATACTCAGTGAACTCCGAGATTTGTATGAAGCAATTACTTTAGATAAAGAGCCATTACTACTGGAACAAAACTGTCAGTATCGCGATTACGTCAAGTTGTCAGAGCAAATGCTCAGTGGTGAGTTGGGAGAAAGATTGTGGAATTACTGGCAGCAACAACTGTGTGGCGAGTTGCCAGTGCTTTCAATGCCCACTGATAGACCAAGACAACAAAGCCAAACCTATAATGGTGCTGACTACTTTTTTAGTGTGTCAGAAACACTGCTACAAAAGCTCACAGAATTGGCCAGCAGAGAGCGCGCGTCTCTTTACATGGTTTTATTAACAGCATTACAAATATTATTATTGCGTTATACCAGTCAAGAAGATATATTAATTGGCTCTCCAATGATGAATCGGAGCCGTCCAGAGTTTGAAAAGATAGTTGGTTATTTTACTAATCCTGTGGTTTTGCGAGCAAACCTTTCAGGAGATCCTACCTTTCAAGAGTTGCTTGGGCGATCGCGCTTATGTGTGTTAGATGCCTTAGAGCATCAAGACTATCCCTTTCCCCTGCTTGTAGAGCGACTGCAACCTGTGCGAGATCCGAGCATTTCACCACTCTATCAAGTAGCGTTTGCCTGGGATCGATCTCACCCGAGTAACACGTCAATGTCACTCATGGATAGTGATGGGTTGTTTGTGGAATCAATGAGTATAGGGACTCTAGGGGCTGCGTTTGATTTAACTTTAACCATTCTTCACGCATCAAGCTCGCTTAAAGGAACATGGAATTATAACACTGACTTGTTTGATAGCAGTACGATTGAGCGCATGGCGCAACATTATGTGACACTACTATCAGCAATTGTGGACAATCCTCAGCAACGAATTGACCAATTGCCGCTGCTGA
>CALMVQ010000381.1:0-8184 GCA_937873135.1 uncultured Scytonema sp.
ATTCGCGAGATAGCCTCGCGAATAATGTGTTTTCTCCAAATTGGGATGCTCCCTAGGGATTTCCCAGAAATAAATTATCGACCTTGTGAGGGAGCCACTGCGTTGGGCATCCTGCCCGCCCTGAATCTGGGACGGGCATCCTGCCCGTCCCACAAGAATATTTTGGGTGTTTTTTTATTGCTCATTCTTTCGCCTATAATCCTATTTTCACAAAAGTTACAGGCAATTGGCTATAAAGTATGCTCCGCTTAAAAGCGGTAAAAACTGTAAATAAAGTTAAATAAATACTCCTGTTTTTGTAGCCATAAATAAGCAAAACTTGTGTCTAGGTGTCAATGGCTATTTGAACTTATCTTAAATATTGTTTGGATCTAGACATCGCCATACCATTCATTATGATCAGTTCTAAGACTTAACCCTCTAACCAAAGTTAGAGATAATAAATAAGGTAAAAGTATGATGTATGACTGGATCTAGCGAACCCACACCCATAGTAATATCGACGACGAATTGTCCACACGGGAAATACTGTCATGTGCGATTCATCACTTCCTTGGTCGGAAAAATTGTGTGTGTTGGTAAAAGTCCAATGTCAAGTCTTCGGTAGAAAAAGACGATAGGTTTCGCTGTCTAACAGAATTCTGACACCCAGCCACATCAGCACAAATGGGAAAATCTTGCGAGCATAACGGCTGAGTACGAAAGCGATCCCAGGTTGATGAGTCAAAGTATATGACATAAACAGCCAGCAGAAAACAATAAAATAGCACACTAGTATGATCACGGACAGATTTTGGATTGAGCTAGTGGCAAACAGGGGAATATAGATCCCAAGATTGTTACCGCCGTTGGCAATCGTAACTGCAGAGACGCGATAAGTCTGCCGATCGCGGATTACGTCCCAGAGCGATCGCTTGCGAGAATCAAATCCTCGAAATTTAGAGTTTATTTTCAGATTGGCTGACTTATCTTCGGCTGAGTCATCCTGATTCAGGTTGCGCAAATTGTTCAAGCCAATGAGTATCGGCAGAATCCCTAGTAGACCAGTCCAAGTTGATGGAATCACTAGCCCCAGTAAGAAACCAAGCAAACTTACTATCACTAATGCTGTGAACCCTAGAAGCTCACCAACCACAACATGCTTAGGTCGAAAAGTACGATTAACCTCGCTGAAGAAGGCAGTCAGATAAATATTGTCGTCAAACGTTGTTGCTACAGCAGCAGCTAGCCCGATCTTAATAGTTGCAATTAACCAATCCATCACCATCCCTCGCTCAACACCTGTCTGATGACCGAAACTACTGATCGCTCAACCTTCGCAATCAGACCCACAATATCAAGAAATATTACTGATGAGAACGCGAGTTTCGCGCATGGGGCTTGTTCAACATAGTTAGCTTTTTCTTAAAAAATAAGGGTTATAGCGTTTGTCCCAGATTGCCATCGCCAGCACAGCGAATTAATCTTGGGTATTGGTTCGCCACTTGCCACCATTCAAAAACCTAATTTCTCCTAAACCCTTATTCCTAAGTTATTTACTAATTTCTCTAACTTCAAAAAAAATAGGCTAACCCCCAGTAATAATATATAGAATAGCCTCAAAAAGTATAACACTCGGGCTGCATTCTAGTATGTAACCAGCGATTTATTCCCAGCATCAATTATTTTTAGCAGTGCTTTTACTTGATCTCCTATCTCCAATTCATCCGGCAATGTCCATCACCTATGTTTATCAAAGGAGTCATTATGATTAGCCGTTTGATTGACCTTCTGCCTAGAAGCACAGGTCAAAATATCTTACGGTCGCGAAGAGCAGCTGAGCGAAGAGTAGCTGCCTACCAGTTTGCAGTCCTATTTTGCATCGGCCTTGCTTCGAGTTTGGTCTTGACTCTGGCTTTTGACGGTCATGCTGTTGCCGCTTCTGAATCTGCCAATACACTCTCCTCTCTACTAAATCAGTTCAAAATACCCAAAAATTCGACAATTCGGTTACTAGAAACGGTGGGACTATTTGTGGGGGGCATAATTTTTTGTATAGTTTTGGATCGCTGGTTTTCTAGCCGTTCTGCTCGATCTAGCAACACACCTTTAGCGGAACAAGCGCGGCGGCTCAAGCAACTCAAAATGGGTTATCCAGAGGGGATGACAAATCTGGAAGTTCTCCGTGTTCAAGGCTTGCTGGAAACGCGTTTGCAGCCGTTCGGGCTCTTGGTCACTTGGTCAAGTTTTTTATCAGCTTCTTCTCTGATCGAGGCACTCAGCAACGGGACGATTGACTTCTGCGGCGGCGGCGGCACTGCCAGCATCTTCTCTCAAGCAGCAGATCATGTGTTTGTGCGCGTCGCTAAAGAAAAATACACCGCTCCTAAGGGTCAAGCGATTCTGGTACTGGAAGATTCGCCGATTCAGACGCTTGCAGATCTCAAGGGTAAGAAAATAGCTTTTGACAAAGGCTCAAGCTCGCATTATGTGCTTGTGCGAGCGCTGGCGAAAGTGGGCCTCGATTTTAGCGACATTGAGCCAGTTTATCTGACACAGCCAGACGCGCTGCCCCGATTCCGCCGGGGTGAGGTCGATGCTTGGGTGATTTGGGTTCCCTACAAGGCGACTCAGGCCCGAAGTGCTTACCCAGGGCGATCGATTGCAGACCTAGAGAGCATATTTAATGACAAAGCCTCTTTAGAAGTTCCGACCTATTACTACGCGATTCCAGAGCTGGTACGCGACTATCCCGACCTGCTCAAGGTGATTTTAGAAGAGGTAAACGAAGCCGGAGCTTTAGCTAAGAGACAGGAATTAGAAGCTGCTCAACGATTGGCACAGAACCATGAAATCGATCCATCCATCGTCGAAACTTTACAGCAACGTAGTGCCGAACGCGCCATCATCCCGATTGACGACCAATCGCTCACTGCCCTACAGCAACAGGCAAATATGTTTAGAGATCTAAATCTGATTCCTGAGCGGGTGAATGTGAAAGATGGAACCTATAGCTTACAGACCAAGCAAAACTGGACTTATTAATCCGACAATGACACTCTACTGCCCTATAACACCGATTCAGTCATAAAAATCAGGTAAGAGTAGCAGATAAAAGCTAAATAAGAGTGTCTGTTTTTTGGTTTCTCAATAACTCATGCAATTCGTCAACTGATTCTTTTATTTCTACTTTCGTTACAGTAACATTGGATCATTTTTTTCGTGAAATGGTATTACAGTCGGCGCTTTGGGGCGGATTTAACCGAAACAACTTATCCGCAAACACAACATCTGACAAAACGCGCTCTTACAGTTAGAAGTTATTAGTAGTATTTTTTAACAACTACCAACTATCAACTAACTAACAGCAAATGACAAATCCAAAATTAGCTGTTCTTGGCGCAGGTGCTTGGGGAACAGCTTTAGCAACCCTTGCGAAGGCAAATGGTTGTCAGGTAAGCTTGTGGTCGCATCGAGATTCACCATCATTAGCGGCAGCAGTTGAAAGTGCTGATGTAATCCTCTCAGCCGTTTCAATTAAGGGTGTGAAATCCGTTGTTTCTCAAGTACAGTCTTTACACCTTTCAAGAAAGACGATTTTTGTGACGGCAACCAAAGGCTTAGATCCAGAAACCACCTGCACGCCATCGCAAGTTTGGCAAGCCGCATTCCCCAATTATGCAGTCGTTGTCCTTTCTGGACCTAATTTATCTAAAGAAATTCAACAGTCACTGCCTGCGGCAACAGTCGTTGCTAGTAGTGTGACAACTGCTGCAGAATTTGTGCAATCAGTGTTTTCCTCAAATAGTTTCCGAGTTTATACAAATCCCGATCCTTTGGGAGTGGAACTGGGAGGGACGTTGAAAAATACGATCGCGATCGCCGCTGGTGTGTGTGACGGTTTGCAGTTGGGAACCAACGCTAAAGCAGCTTTAGTGACTCGCGGTTTGACAGAAATTATTCGTATTGGCAATAGCTGGGGTGCTAAAACGGAAACATTTTACGGTTTATCTGGTTTGGGTGATTTGCTGGCTACCTGCAACAGTCCCTTAAGTCGCAATTACCAAGTTGGCTACCAGTTAGCTCTTGGCAAAACACTAACGGAAATTCTTGCCCATTTAGAAGGAACTGCTGAGGGAGTCAATACAACTGAGGTTCTCATCCAGCGATCGCGAGTACAAAATATTTCTATCCCAATTACCGAGCAAGTTTATCGCCTACTTCAGGGCAAAGTTACACCCCGACAAGCACTCCTAGAACTGATGCTGCGAGATATGAAGCCAGAGTTTTCTAACCCTGATCGAGATTAGGTTATCGATCAAGATCCCCGACAACTTTTACGAAGTCGGGGATCTTGTTTGTGTGCTACATCCCTTGTGATAAGTCATTAATATTTACAATTGACTAATGACCAATCACAAATGATGCGCTTATCTCCCTCAAGGATGAAACGCACTTAAAAAAAGATAATCTGAGGTTCATGAACTGTACCATCAGGCATGATCGTGCCTCGTCGCTTTGTAAAATCCATTTTTGCCTCCCAAAGGTTTGCCTCACTCAAGTTTGCTTCTGTTAAGTTTGCCCATGTGAGATCTGTACCAGTTAAGTTAGCTCTTGTTAAATTCGCGTCCAAAAGCATTGCGCCACATAGCTTTGCATGACTAAGATTTGCTCTGACTAAATTCGCTTCAATCAGCGATGCTTCAATTAACTTGGCTTCGCTAAGATCGGCTTCGCTAAGATCTGCACCACACAAAGAAGTACCCCACAAGTTACTTCCGCTTAATTTCACTCGCCATAAGAAAGCCCCACATAAATTTGCATAGGTTAAATCCGCATTAATCAAATTCGCTTCACACAAAGAAGCTTCATACAAATAAGCATCCCGTAAATTAGCTTGCATTAAGTTTGCACTACTTAAGTTTGCACCCAAGAGGATAGATCCACTCAGATTTGCACCACGTAAATCTGCTCCGATCAAATTAACTCCACTTAAATCAACTGCTCTGAGGTCAATTCCACTTAAGTCACATCCACTGAAATCTCTTTGCTGAAGACTTTTCTCAGTAGTTTGACTTAAAATTAGCTCTTGTTTGTCAGCGTAATTTCTCATAGTACTTACTCGGAACTCCAAAGTATAAAATATTTTCAGTGTAGCTTCAATTCTTTGCTGTATTTTGAGAGTACACCCCAAGAGTAGACAAGCTAAGGCAGAAATCTAAAAAAAATCGAAATAATCAGCAAAAAAGCGTGCCACTGGTTATGATAGCGTCTGGAATCGCTTTATTTGTCAAAAAAACCTCAAAAATCTGATTTAAATGTCAGTAAAAGGCTAAAAAGTTTACAAGATAGAGTTGACAACTTGAGTCCCAAACCGGGTTTGTTGGTATACGAAGAACCCCACCTCTAACCCCCAGAAGGCTCTTCGGTTCGGGGTAATAAAGCGCTCCTGTGGAAGAGTTATTTGTTATTCGACATTACAGTATCTCAACATTTATTTACATATTGAGGTTTTTTTGCGCCAACTGGCTTAAAGGCAAATAAGATTTCTAGAGAATATTTATGTAGGTACCAACGGAAGGACGGGCAAACGACTCCCAAGCACTACCACTGCGTAGGAACAGTTCCATCCAACGTGTCTGTTTGCCTTGTGCATTGATCCAACCACTGCTACCAGGTGCTAACGCAATCTGTCCAGGTTTGACGGCAAAGCTACCATCAGTGGCGATCGCATCAAGCTTTGTGTCACCGATCTGTACGCGCACGGTATTGCCTTCACCAAGATTGATACTCTTGTGTTGAATAGTGGTTTTCAAGTTGCCGTAGCCGTCAATATAGGCAATACAGTTCGGTGGCACGTCGGGTATATCTGAAGGGGAAAGTTTCTCGGTTAAGGCATCGGGTAACCCCAAAGCGATAGCCGCTGCGGCTTGTGGAAAAAGATCACGAGAACGAAACTGTGAACCTTGAGCCTCAACCGCAGCCCAACGCAACTCAGAAGCTGTATCGCGCATGAAAGAAAAGGTATGACCGGCATTAACACCAATAACGCGAACACCTGTAGGTAATAGTGCGAAAGCAAGACGTTCACCAGCATTACTGACACGTGCCTGTTCATCATCGAAGCGAGGCGCGACATTGTGATAGATAATCGTTCCTGCGGGGGAATTGTTTAAGCCTAACTGTGCAACACAGAATCCTGCCGCCAGTGTAGAAAAAGCAGGTACGGGTGTGAGTATTGGCTCAGCATCTGGCAAATATAACTTGATGCGCTGCACAACTTCAGCAAATGCGAGATCGCCTTGCCCGTAATCAGCGATAATGTGAACCAGCATGTAATTCTTCCGTTGACTCCAAGAACATTGTACACATCAAATACATGGCTATCACCTGGGTGTGAAAGTAATGTATTACACATAGTGCATGATTGATTGTTAGCGTTTAGCTATTACCAATTAGCTATGAAAGGAATTTAGAAACTTGTAGACTTAATCTTCTCTCGAAGTTTGCAGTTGTAGATAAACCAACATAAGTGTTACTACTAACAGTACAGTCGCCGCAGCAGCTGCATAACCAAAATCAAATTGAGCAAAAGCCTCTTGGTATATATAGTAAACGAGCAAATTAGTAGAATTCAACGGACCACCACCAGTCATCACATAAACTTGCTCAAAACTTCGTAATGTAAAAATGACAGTGGTTACTCCGACAAATATGAAAGTAGATATTAATCCTGGTAAAGTAATATACCAAAGTTTTTGCCAAGCATTTGCGCCATCCAGTTCTGCCGCTTCATAACGACTGGTTGGAATTGCTTGTAAGCCAGCCAAAAATACCACCATATTGAAACCAAGTTGTTTCCAAATGCTTATGACAATCAGTACTGGCATCGCCCAAAATGTCTCTCCCAGCCAGTTGATTGATTGAATCCCTATTGCTTGTAAAAATGCATTGATTGGTCCTTCAGGTTGAAACAGCCAGCGAAATCCCAAACCAGCCGCGACAAGTGAGGTAATTGAAGGAAGGAAGTAAGCAGTTCGTAGAAGTCCCTGTAAGGCAAAGCTGCGGTTTAATAGTACCGCTAGTCCTAAAGGGATAATGAGACTGGGAATGACCGTGGCAAGGGTAAAATAAACGGTATTACCAATCACTTGCCGAAAATCCGGGTCGATGAGTAAGCGCCAGTAATTTTTGAAGCCAATCCAGTAAGTCCCTTTTAAGGTGAAGCTACCAGCAGTAAAGCTGAGGTAAAACAAATAAGCAATAGGTCCAATTATAAAGAGTAAGAGCAAAATCAATGCTGGAGTCAGAAATATCCAGGCAGCAACTGTGTCATCATCCAACCACGACTTAAAATGTATTTTTGGTGACATATTCATCCTTACTATTATGGTGCTTCGCCCTGATTCTACCCCTAGCCTCGTTTCTCCCGACATAAGTGATCGCACAAAATATGCAGACACACCCTTGAAATTGGGAATCTTAGCTTCGGGAAATGGCAGCAATTTTGAGGCGATCGCCCAAGCAATCAAAGCTGGGCAATTGGCAGCACAAATTCAAGTATTAATTTACAATCATCCAGAGGCTAAAGCCGCAGTACGCGCTTCTCACTGGGGTGTCCCAGCAGTGTTGTTAAATCACCGTGACTACAAAAGTCGTGAAGATTTGGATGGGCAAATTGTACAAACTTTGCAGCAGTATAATGTTGAATGGGTAATTATGGCAGGTTGGATGCGACTAGTCACACCTGTTTTGCTCAATGCTTTTACGAATAAAATTATCAATATTCATCCCAGTTTGCTACCTAGTTTCAAGGGTATGCGTGCTGTAGAACAAGCCCTCGCTGCTGGAGTGAAAATTACTGGCTGTACAGTACATTTAATTTGTTTGGAAATGGACGCTGGTCCAATTTTGATGCAAGCTGCGGTACCAGTGCTACCAGATGATACACCAGAAACACTCCACGCCAGAATTCAAATGCAGGAACATCGGATTTTACCTGCTGCGATCGCGCTTGCTGAGCAGATCCAAAAATATGTTACAATTTAATCTGCGTGATATTACTTAAAACAAGACTTTACGCCTCCTGTAAGGGCGGGTTTTGTGAGATGTTGTGTTTGCTTCGATGTTGCTTCGATTAAACCCGCCCCGACGCGCCTCCTGTAAGGGCGGGTTTTGTGAGATGTTGTGTTTGCTTCGATGTTG
>CALMVQ010000381.1:8284-11913 GCA_937873135.1 uncultured Scytonema sp.
CGCCTCCTGTAAGGGCGGGTTTTGTGAGATGTTGTGTTTGCTTCGATGTTGTTTCGATTAAACCCGCCCCTACTCACAACCCATTGCCAATCAGAATAAACGGTGCCCAATAGTAGTGGTGATAAAAGATACCTTTATCTTTAAGTAGACTGAGTTGAGCTTGGCGCAGGGCTTGAGCTTTAGTTATTGGCGCTTGAGTCGTTCTTTTGGCTAGATTGGTGTAGAAATTTTCCATTAAAATCCGGGTACTCTCATCACTAACTGACCACAAAGAAGCCATGACTGCCTTAGCTCCACTATTGAGAAAGTAGTAGCTGATACCTGAAATTTCTACACCATCTTCATTGGGGCCGCCAAGTCCAGTTTCGCAGGCAGACAATGTGACTAAATGGACATCGCGCAAATCAGGCAAATTTTTAATCTCAGAAATCTTTAATTTTTCCCCACTACCTAACAACACAAAAGAATCTTGGGGGTGTTTTGACATAAATTGAGCATGAGTGGCAATGTGCAGAATTTTATGACCGATCAGATGATCTCGCAAAGCACGAAAGTCAAAAGCTTGGTTGAGGAACTCTATACCGGGGTAAACTCCCTTTGTGGCGGTAGGTTTTTGGCGGATAATCGCATCTAACTCGGCTGGGACATTGGGCAATTCAGGAAAATTGCCAATCGCCTGAGACACACCCAAACCTAAAATTGATGTTTTGTCAGTTCCTGAAGGTAGGCGATCGCTCGTATTCGTCAAATCAGCTGATAGCACCGTAGACACATTGTAATTTTCAATCAGATATTGTTTCCCATCAAACAACGCTCCCATCGGAATGTAACGTGCAGCCCGATCCAGAGAAAACACTAAATTTTGAACTTTATTCGCTTTAAGTTCCAGTTCAATAGGTTTGATTAACCAGTCATAAAGTTGTTTACCAGGAACGTTAACGTCATTGCCAGAAGTGCGATTTTGTAGTAACTCGCGGAACTTCCTGACAGTTTCTCCCAGCTTTTGCTGACTCACAGGAACTTCGACTCTTTTGACAATGCCTCCCTTGGAAGCCCATAACAACCAGATTTTGTCAGGCAAAACGAAGGGATAAACAAGCACTGTACCTGGTTGTGATTCGACGATTTCTCTGGCTTTACTAAGTTTGTTAGGGTCAAAAAAACCTTCATCTTGAGCGCGGCGACGGCGCACTTCTGAGTCAATGCTTTGAATGCCCTGATTGTATTCAGAAGTCAAAGCATCCCGTCGATCTAAAAGTTGACTGAGTTCACTACATTGAGTTTTTCGACAATTTTCAATGCGCTGCCCAAAAGCAATCAAACTGCCATATTGTTTAGTAATTTGTTGCTCCGTTGGCGTTAAGGATGCTTGTGGTTGACTCCCTGCCGTTCTACCACTAGTAAAATCGCGGATCTCCTGTATCTTCAGAAGTTCCAACACCTGCTGCGCTTCGGTAACTTGCCCTTGAGAAAGCAATAAATCTGCCAACTCGCGGTAGGTATCTGCCCTTCTATTACCTTCTTGACCAGCTTGCAGGAAGGATACTTGTAATTGTGGGGGTAGTCCTTGGATTTTTTGCCGCACTTGCTCTACCCCAGTGACGGCTTGTTTGTAGAATTCAATAGCCTTTCGTGGCTGATTCAAACTGCGATAAACGCGAGCCAAACCTGTGCGAACACCAGCACCACTACCTGGAAGTTCTGGGTTGGGATTGCTTGCCAGTGCCTGTTGATAGAAAGATATTGCTTGTTGAGTCTGTCCAGATTTGCGGTAGAGATAGCCGAGTTGAGCTAAGACTCCGTATTCCAGCCCTCGATCTTTTAGGTTTTTGGTAATTGCTAAAGCTTCTTGAGATGCTGCAATGGCTTTTGGATAATCCTGTAAGCCAGCATAACCATTGCTCTTACCTCCCAGTGCGAAAGCTTTCAACTCAGGACTTTTGCTTTCCGCAAACGCTACAGCTGCTTGTTGCGCGAGTTCAATGGTTTTTTGTGCATCCCCTTGATCATCGTAAATACCGCCCAGCGATAGCACAGCTATCCCTTCCATCAGACGATTCTGAGTTTTACGGGCAAGCGTTAGAGCTTGCTGGTAAAAGGAAATCGCTTGCTGATAGTCACCCAGGCTACTGTAAGTAATACCTAGAGATAACAGTGGCGACATTTCTGCTACTGGGTTTTTAATCTCTTGGGCGATCGCTAAACTTTGTTTGGCAAAATCAATCGCTTTAGGATATTCACTAAGATCTATGTAGGCAAGACTCAAAAAACTCAAAGCTTGCGATTCCACAAAATGATTTTTACTTTTCCGTACAATAGCCAAGCCTTGTTCCATCAATTCAATGGCTTTTTGATAATTGTCCTGCCCCACAAAGTAAGCACCACCCAAAAAGACCAATGCCAGCCCTTCCAAGTCACGATCTTTTATCGTTTGTCGGTTCTTGGAGGAGTGTTCGCCTCTAGCAATTGCTAAGGCTTGCTGGCTAAACTCCATCGCTTTTTGAAAGTCTCCCTGCCCTAAGTAGGCAGCTGCAAGATTCACTAGAGATCCACCCTCAACATTGAGATCTTGAGTTTCCTTTGAAATGATCACAGCTTGCTGTAGTGCCTCAATACCCTTCGGCAAATTTCCGATGAAGTTGTCAGCAATACCAATATTGAGTAAAGCATTACCTTCATCCTGACGATTTTTAGTTTCCCTGGCAATTGCCAGTCCTTGCTGAGAATATATAATGCTTTGCTGCCAATTTCCTATGTTGAGACCATAAGCCCAGCCTACTCCTATCAAGGTATTTCGTTCCAAATCCCGGTTTTTGCTGTCCCGTGCGACTTGGAGGGCTTGTTGATAGTAGGTAATGGCTTTTTGTTCGTCTTTTAAAGAACTGAAAGCATTACCTAAATTCGTGAGAAGCTTGATTTCCGTTTTTTGGTCTTTGATTTCCCGTGCAATTAAGAGTGCTTGCTGATAGTATTCAATTGCCTTTTGATAATTCTGCAAGTTTTCATTAGCGAGACCAAGTCCTCTGACAGCTTTGAGTTGATACGGACGATTTTTTATTTCTTGAGCGATCGCTAAACTTTGCTGAAAGTATTCAATTGCCTTTGGGTAGTCCTTGAGAGAGTCGTGGTAAATACTGCCTATCTCATTCAGCAGATTGGATTCATCGTCACGCTTTTTAAGTACTCGCACTACTGCGACACTTTGCTGATAATAATCTATCGCTTTTTGATAATTTTGTAAAGAATTATAAGCGTTGCCTAGACCGTAAGCTAAAAGTTTAAATTCGCTTTCACGGTCTTTGATTTGCCGTGCGATGACAAGTGCTTGTTGAGATGTATTAATTGCTTTCTGGTATTCCTTCAAAGAATTATAAGTGTCAGCTATTGAAAGCAGCGTGTTGAACTCACAATCACGTTTATTAGTTTTACGCTCAATTACCAAAGCTTGATTGTAAAACTCAACTGCTTTTGAGTATTCCTCCAATGTTTCGTAAGCTGCACCGAGAGAATACAAATCCCGCGAGCCGCAATTGAGTTTTTTTATTTCTAAATTATTTTTAGTAGATTGCTGAAAGTATAGGACTAATATTTGATTTCTGAAAAAGCTCCGTACATTTGAAGAGTAGTAA
>CALMVQ010000382.1 GCA_937873135.1 uncultured Scytonema sp.
ACTACTCTTCAAATGTACGGAGCTTTTTCAGAAATCAAATATTAGTCCTATATGTATATTTATATTCTAACTTTATAGCTCAGTGTTGCCAGCTATCTAAGGACATAAATGAGATTTTTTCTCATAAAACAGTCCTGAATCACCTTTGATTGTTGATCATTGAAAAACACTCTCGTTCTACTAATGATTTAGGATTGATATAGCTTGTTTAAAATTGGTATAGCATTGAATCAACCTAACAATAGTGCCAAAAAACCTGCAAGAAACTCATTTAAACCGTGCTCGTGCTAGTCTCAGACAAGCACTCTCTTGGTATGGAAACCTTCGCAAATCTGGAGTCCCATCAAATTCCCAATTAGCTGGTTTAGTCAAACCTGAATTAGAGGCTTTGACCTCTACACTTAATAAACTAGACCATAATATAATTCGTATTGCCGCCTTTGGGCTAGTCAGTCGTGGTAAGTCAGCTGTTTTGAATGCCCTGTTAGGACAAAAGGTTTTGCAAACAGGACCACTTAACGGTGTCACTCAATACCCGCGTTCTATATATTGGAATCCTGGTGGTAAAGTACAGGTAGAGTTAATTGATACTCCTGGATTAGATGAAATTGCTGGAGAATCAAGAGCGCAAATGGCACGAGAGGTTGCGCGTCAAGCAGATTTGATTTTATTTGTAGTGTCGGGTGATATTACCAAAATAGAGTATCGAGCATTACATAAGTTGCGCCAAGCTCAGAAACCGTTGATTTTAGTGTTTAATAAAATCGACCTGTACCCAGATACAGATAAAGAAGCAATTTACAGAAATTTACAAAAGTTGGCGGGGAACGTACAGGTAAAGGATGACATCACAGATGTAACTCCTGAGTTATCTGTAGGTTTTACAGCTACCCCTTTACAACCTGATGAAATTGTGATGGTGGCGGCAGAACCTGCACCGATGGAAGTACGCGTTGAGTGGAGTAATGGAAATGTAACCTACGAATTGGAAACACCACCACCGCAGATAGATGAACTCAAACAGACTATTCTGAAAATTCTCAATCGGGAAGGGCGATCGCTACTGGCTTTAAATGCACTCATCCAAGCCAAAGACGTAGAAGAAGCGATCGCGCAAAAAACCATCGATCTCCGGCAAAAAGAAACAGAAGACCTCATTTGGCAGTTTACCAAATATAAAGCTTTAGCAGTAGGGCTAAATCCCATCGCTTTTGTAGATGTCCTTGGCGGAACTGTAGCAGACTTAGTTTTAATTCGCTCTCTAGCACGGTTGTACAATTTACCAATGACTGGTTATGAAGCCGGAAAGATTTTAAAAACAATTTTATTCAGTAGTGGTGGCTTGCTTCTAGGGGAATTAGGCAGTGGTTTAGTTTTGGGTTTGGGTAAAAGTGCAACAGCAATTGCAACTGTTGACAATCCCACAAATATAACTGCTTATGCTGGTAGTGCTCTAGCCCAAGCTGGGATCGCCGGTTATGGTGCTTACGCCGTGGGTAAAGCAGCGCAAGCCTATTTAGAAAAAGGTTGTACTTGGGGAGAATTAGGTGCGAGTACGGTGATTGCAGAAATTCTCTCCGAAGTAGAGCCAAATACAATTATGTATCGTTTGCGGCAGGATTTAGAAAAATATTTAAGCTAAATTGCTCATTGCTGATTGGTTTAAGCGAAAAAGTGCGCAGCTGATTGAGTCACTTGTTGAATTGCCTCCAAATCAGGAGAAGGTGTTTCACTTTCTATCTCTAACCATAACAAATATTCTATATTTCCTGCCGGACCAGTAAGAGGCGACCAAGTTAAACCCTTATAATACCATCCAAGCTCACCAGCCACTTGCAGTACTTGAAAAATAGCATCAGCTTGATCTTGAAGATTGCGGACAACACCTTTTTTCCCCACACGACTTTTACCCACTTCAAACTGTGGTTTCACCAGCAACACCGCTTCACGAGGAGACTGCAAGAGTTGCCACAAAGCAGGCAAAATTTTCGTTAAAGATATAAACGATACATCCACAACCGCCAAATCGGCAGATGAAGAATCCCCATACAACTCATCTGACATCAGATACCGTAAATTCGTGCGTTCTCGTAAAATCACGCGATCGTCATTTCGCAAACGCCAGTCAACCTGTCCGTAACCAACATCCACACCATAGACCAACTTTGCTCCAGCTTGCAACAGACAATCAGTAAAACCGCCTGTAGAAATTCCGCCATCCAGACAAATGCGTCCTTCTACAGAAATCGCAAACACATCCATTGCTTTCGCCAACTTCTCCCCACCTCTAGAGACAAAGCGCGATCGCTGCTTCACCTTAATTACAGCCGAACATTCAACTTCCATCCCAGACTTATCAACCACCACATCGTTAACAAGCACTTCCCCCGCCTGAATTAAGCGCTGTGCTTGTTGGCGAGACGAACATAAATCCAACTCCACCAACAAAACATCCAATCTTTCCTTTCTTCTCTTGGCTTCCTTGGCGTCTTGGCGGTTCATAAAAAAGCGAGTTTCCCATCAGGAGACTCGCTCTATTCTAAACCTCCTAGTAAGAATTCAGCTATTAGCTTTGAACTCACTTGGTGCAAGTTATGTACACATGAGTCATGCCGATAGTGGACGGCTAAAGGCTCAATGCCGACTCTTAAATATCTTGTTCACTCAACTCCCGAGTCATATAATCAAACGGTTCATCCACAAAACTCGTATTGGTGACACCTAATGCTGCCATTTGCTGTTTAACAATATCCTTCATGATTTGGATACCGCTAACCGTTGGACTAATTGGTACACCTAGAGAATTATAGGTTTCCCGCAGTCCTTGGAGTACACGCTCGTTCAATACATCCATATTACCGGCAACGATCGCATAAGTAGCATAGCGCAGGTAGTAATCCATATCCCGCAGACAAGCCGCATAACGACGAGTTGTGTACGCATTTCCACCAGGACGGATCAACTCTGGCTGCTCTTCAAACAACGTTAAACCAGCCTGCTTGACAATTGCTGCCGCATTAGAATTGATTGCTGCTGCAGCTTGAACTCTTGCCGTACCGCTTTCAAAATAAGACTTGAGGTCATCTAGCGCATTTCTGTCGAAATAGCGTCCAGCAATGTCATAATTCTTAATTAAGCTTGTAACTGCGTCTCGCATTCTTTAGTTCTCCCAATCAATAGCTATCTGTAGTTTGATATTTATCTGACTGTTTTTATGCAACTGCGACTTTTTGTGACACTTCTTAAAATAAGCTTCAACACAAAAATCATTTCTGCCCTACTTATAGGATTTTATGTCAAAGTTGCCTTCGCCGCTCCCCTATAAAATGAACTTTACAATCTCCAAGGGTATTCACTACAGGCTGTTAATTGTCAACATCAACCCAAAATCCTCCTTGATTTTAAGTAGAGGATCAGCTTAAATTTATATCGATCTAGTATAAGAAAGGTTAGTATAGCGTCTAAACACGATACTTTGTAGCAAAATATACAAAAAGCCACCTTTTTCGCTCTTCACGATATCTTAGGTATATCAAAATTTCCTCTAAGTGAGTAGAGTCAGTATGTTATAACATTGTGATTTTACTTTACTAAATCATCAGACAAGGAGTAATTATGACAACCCCACAAGAAGTCTTGAAGATGATTCAAGACCAAGACATTCAGATGATCGATCTGAAATTTATCGATATGCCAGGAATTTGGCAGCACTTGACAGTGCATAGAGACCAAATTGATGAGAGTTCCTTTACTGAGGGCGTACCTTTTGACGGTTCCAGCATCCGGGGTTGGAAAGCAATCAACGAATCAGACATGGCAATGGTACTCGATCCAAACACTGTTTGGATTGACCCGTTCATGCAAGAACCAACGTTAAGCATTATCTGTAGTATCCGAGAACCCCGGACAGGGCAGCCCTACGACCGTTGTCCCCGTGTCATTGCCCAGAAAGCTTTAGATTATCTAGTTTCCACTGGCAGTGGTGATACAGCTTTCTTTGGTCCAGAAGCTGAATTCTTTATCTTTGATGATGTCCGCTTTGACCAAAACCAGCACTCAGGCTACTATTATGTAGACTCTGTAGAAGGTCGTTGGAATTCTGGTAGAGAAGAAAGTCCCAACTTGGGTTACAAACCTCGCTACAAAGAAGGTTACTTCCCAGTTGCTCCCACAGATACCTCGCAAGATATCCGGACAGAAATGCTGCTTGTGATGGCAAAGTGCGGTGTCCCAATTGAAAAGCACCACCATGAAGTTGCAACAGGTGGTCAGTGTGAACTGGGGTTCCGCTTTGGTAAGTTGATCGAAGCTGCTGACTGGCTGATGACCTACAAATATGTCATCAAAAATGTTGGTAAAAAATACGGCAAAACCATTACCTTCATGCCCAAGCCAGTATTTCAGGACAACGGTTCTGGTATGCACACTCACCAATCAATTTGGAAAGATGGTCAACCACTGTTTGCGGGCGACAAATATGCTGGCTTGAGTGAAATGGGTCTGCATTACATCGGTGGTATCCTCAGACATGCACCTGCACTATTAGCTCTTACCAACCCCAGCACCAACTCTTACAAGCGCTTAGTCCCTGGTTATGAAGCACCTGTTAACCTGGCTTACTCCCAAGGCAACCGTTCTGCTTCTATCCGTATTCCTCTATCTGGCACTAACCCCAAAGCCAAGCGCTTGGAGTTCCGATGTCCTGACGCTACTTGTAATCCATATCTTGCTTTTTCTGCCATGCTATGTGCTGGCTTAGATGGTATTAAGAACAAAATTGATCCTGGTCAGCCTTTAGATAAAAACATCTATGAACTATCTCCAGAAGAACTAGCGAAGGTTCCTTCAACTCCGGGTTCTTTGGAATTAGCATTGGAAGCACTAGAGAAGGATCATACTTTCTTAACGGAACCAGGTGTGTTCACCGAAGACTTCATTCAAACTTGGATTTCCTACAAGCTGGATAATGAAGTTAACCCAATGCGCCTACGTCCCCATCCCTACGAGTTTGCCCTCTACTACGATGCTTAATAGCTATTAGCAAAAAAAGATTACTATCTCAAGCCACCCACGTGATCGGGTGGCTTTTTTAGCTCATTGCGGCATGACTACGATCATATGCGAGCCGAGTATTATAATCTATTTTTCCTTGAATAGGGTTCCAGTAGTGCGATGTTTCTCCAGAACGACCCAGTTCTTCGCCAGCACGTCCCAGCATAGATTGTTGACGATTCTTGATCAGTTGGTAGTGGCGCATCATTAATGCACGAGCCTTTTCTTGGGTAGACATATCAAAACCCTCCCTGTTATTTTATTATCTCTAGCAACTACTATAACAAATAAATCTGTAGTGTATGCTACCAAAATGATTATTTATCAAAAAAATAATTGCTATCCCAATACGCTTGCTGCTAATCATTGGTCAAGGAATCGGGTTCCTTTGCTCTGATAACAACAGACAAAGGAAATATTGTTAGTTTCTACACACACCTTTCTTAAGACTCATGATTTATTAGTTAATATTATTTAAGTTAGATAAATAAAGGTAACAAGAACTCTAGCCATTCTCATGTCTGACACATTAACAAAGCTGGGCTACCAGACTTTCCAACAGGGCAAAAATTACTTTGGTCTAGCTCACAAAATTATAGGCACACGCCTAATGAATATGATCTCGCCCCAAGAGGCGCAGACAAAACCTATCCCACCTGAGGTTATACTTAAAATTCAAGAAAGACTGAATAATCTGCTTGAAGTGGATTGGCAAGATGCTGAGCAGGGCGTGTATCCTATAAGTGTCCTGTTTGATAACCCTTGGGAAGACTTTTTCCGTTACTATCCTCTTGAGTTGCTGGATTTAGCCCAACGTTGGGAGCGAGTTAAGCACAAAAAATATCAAGAGTTTTCTTCCAATGTCGATACTGTAGGTTATCCTACATACTACGTACAGAATTTTCATCATCAGACAGATGGCTATTTGAGTGATTTGTCAGCTAATCTGTACGACTTGCAGGTTGAAATTCTCTTTGGCGGTTCTGCAGATGCGATGCGGAGACGAATTCTTGCTCCCCTGAAGGCAGCAATTGCACAAACGTTACGTACAACATCTCTACACCCACGACAAGTACGCATCCTAGATGTAGCCTGTGGAACCGGTCGCACTATTCGCTTTATTCGGGCAACTTTGCCTCAAGCATCGCTGTATGGGACAGATTTGTCACCTGCTTACTTACGTAAAGCAAACGAACTGTTATCTCAAATTCCAGGAGAATTGCCGCAACTCATACAAGCAAATGCTGAAGAATTACCGTACTTGGATAACTATTTCCATGCCGTGACTTCTGTTTTCCTATTCCACGAGTTACCACCCGCAGTGCGTCAAAGCGTTATAGATGAAGCTTTCCGGGTGACTAAACCAGGAGGAACATTTATTATCTGTGACTCAATTCAAATGAGTGATTCTCCCGATCTGGAATTTATCATGCAAGGCTTTCCGGAAGCTTTCCACGAACCCTACTATCAGCATTACATGACTGATAACCTGGTAGAGCGTTTAGAGAAAGCAGGCTTTGAGAATATTGAGACGCAAGTTCACTTTATGAGTAAGTATTTGATTGCTCGTAAACCTGCTTGATATCAATGACAAAAAATTTAGTTGTCAGAATGATAAATTAAGCAAAAACCAGATGCAAAATTTTGCGTCTGGTTTTCGTTCATTATCCATATCTGGTGCTACTGAGAAGAAAGAACAAAATCAAAATCGGTAATTTTACACTTCTGTAAAATTAAGTTATGTAACGAAACATAAAATTTTAGATTTTTTTGTAGTTGCGCTCTTTATGATAAAGCACAACTACGAACTCATAATGATTTTGTCTGCGAGAACTCATAACTAGGAGCAGCATAAAACGCAACTCTGAAGAGCGTAATATGCAACTTAGTACATATAGAACTATTTTCCTAGAAAAAATGTAAGCATTTACGATAGATGCACTTTAAGCTTCATACAATAGCTCAAGTGACCATTTTCCTCAACAAGATTAAGTTATCGATCTGGAGATTTTGGCTTGTTTGAGCAGCTACTGTATGCTCATGATTCGACTCGCATACTTGCTTCGCTTTTAAAGCACTTGAATGGCTAAAGATGTATACAGAAGCGTTGTAGAGCAAATACTGAGCTATTGCCTAACTTTTTGTATACCAACTGTTATGTAGTTGCTCGGAATCGGGAATTGTAGATGTTAATTATACTACTTTGATTCCCTTGCCATAAAACAATTGCAACTACAAAAAGAGACATTTACCTGTGTTGGTGCGACAACAAGGTATTTACGACTAAATTATGGCATTTCTACACCTGAAACTCCCATATCTCTACGTCCGCTACCGCGATAAGTAGGAGGTTTGGGTTTAGATCTTCCCGATACTAATTGTGTTGAATTAGAAGTAGGTTGCAGTGTGTTTGATGCCATTGCTTGGTAGTCAAAAGCGAGACAACCAAGTAGTAGACTTGTGACTAAAAGTGAAATGGTACCACGCATAGCAGATGTTTATTTTGGAACTCTCTTCTACCTAATACTTAGTTTCTTTTAGTGCATCCGGAGAATTCACTAAATAGTATTGTTCTTTACTGAAAAAATCTTTTTTGTTTGCTGTCTATATGTTCAACAAGTAACCAATCAGCAGCGAGATTCAGACGACCCCAGATTGTGAGTGTTCCCTGATGGACACACCGTTGTAGTTCCTCATCAATATGCGATCGCACAGTGCTCAACTGTACGCAGAGACCATGGTGTTCAATTGGTGCGGTAATGGTAAATCTGTAATCCTGTAGAGCTAAATGATGAAAGAAGCCTTTAAAACACTTGCTTGACCGTAATGTCACGTGATTTTGTTCAACGTAACAGTACTGAAGAGGCAATGAGCCAGGGCAATTACCGTCTTGTGGATAGGCATCTGGATTCTCCAAGTAATACAGTTGCCAGTGCAGCCAATCAGGATGGTTAGGTAGTAAATTAAACAGAGGCACAAGTGCGACAGGGGTTGCCTCTTGTAACAAAGCTGCTTGCAATGTTCTGACAGGCAAATTCCGAGGGCTTAAATTTAATTCAACGCACAAAGCAGCAGCCATTCCCGCCGCTTGACCAATACCCATAACAACAGGTTGCAGCCTAGTTGCCCCATTAGCAAGATGAGACACGGAAATATTCTTTTCACACACCAATAAACCATCTGTTTCTGTCGGAATGAGGCAACTATAGGGAATGGTGAAAGGAGTCCCCGTCCAACGTCCTCCCCAGCGAATGGATTTAGGTTGTACCTGAAATTCAATTCCCGGATAATGGTGGTCGTTGGGGTAATTCCCAATAGCGATCGCATCCCTGTTCAAAGATGCCACTCTCCCGAATGCCATGGGCAAAATATCCTGTTCTCGTAAAGTCGATACTCCCACCAAGCGACGGCTTTCCCTGTAGTAGGGATGAAGAGCGTAAGCGCCTCCACCAAAGGAGGAAGGAAAGACTTGTTCTGCCAAGCCATAACGACGACCAAGTTGTTTTTGGATAAAAGAGGCAAAATTTTGACTCCAAAAGCGGCATTCTTGCAGAAACTCATGCCTCCTCTGTATGTCTAACAATCGCCCCAGCTTCTCACCGTAATCATTACCATGAATGGGCCAGTTCATCATAATTACATCCCCTGGCAAGCGTCCATAATTCAAAAATTTCTCCGCACCATAACCATCCCAAGCACCAGTAAACAGGGATGGGTTATCGTTAGGAGCATTCTTGATTTCTGGGGCAACGGCTTCACCAAAATCTTGCATCAGCACCACCCAAGTTGGAGATTGCACTGGGTATTGGGAAGTCAAATTGTTGCGATCTCGTGGTGCACTGGGTTCTCCCCACTCAGACTGCAATTCCCAACCCCATCGATAAGGGATTTCTGCGAATGCCAGTAAATCTCCTAATTCTGTAGCATCGAGAATAATTTTGGCTTTGACAATAAAATTTGCAAACCGGACTGCCGTGACACAGTTTCCCTGCCGGACAACCTCTAAAGGAACAAGCCCCTTAATCCAATGCAGTGGCAACTCTCGTACCCAATCTGCAAAAATCTCCATCCCTATACGGGGATCGTAACTAAATAAGCTTACCCAACAGTTGTCTAATCCTCCTGGCTGTCTGTGCTGCAATTCCCGCAAAAATTCTCCCCACAAACCAGTCTGAAAAGCTTCTAATTCATTGCCATCCGGTGCCGACACCCCACCAGAAGTCAGCATTCCTCCCAACCAAGATCCCTCACTTACAAGAATAGTTTTGACCCCACGACGTGCGGCTTGGATCGCTGCCGCAGTCCCTCCCGTACCGCCTCCCACAACTAAGACATCAGTTATGTATGTTTGATAAACCATCTAATTGACTGATATTTAACAGCTTGCCTTATATTGCACAATTAAGACACTACTGTGTTGTGGGGTCACATCCCGACATGATGCTCAAATCTTTCTTAGGGCGCTCCACAAAAATAAATATCCACCCGTTAAACCCGATCTCTCGTCGTCGAGAAGTCTGCCGGACAGAAGATTCACAGTAGGCTCGCTTCGCGCTTCGGCTCTCTTGACGGAAGCTTCCGCCCCCAAGACTTCGCGCTTGGGTTCAGACATAAGGCTGGATATTTACGGATGGTAGGTGCCTTACCGGACTAAAAGCGTCGGGGAGCCATAGGCACGTTTTTGAGAGTAGACATCTTTGAAAATTAATTATGCGTTCGTTGAAACCCTTGGTAGGGGCTCTCGCTCGAGAGCCCCTACATCATTTCATCATTTCTTTTAATGTCTAGTAGGTATGTCGAAAGACTTAAACCGGGGGATGATATCCTTTACATCTAAAGCAACAACAAGCACAAGATTAATAGTTCAAAGCACCTCTCTAATGTTAGATCTATTAATGTTGAAAGGTGGAAACTAAGGTGAAAGCACAAGTATTTAGAGGCGTAAATCAACTATCTTACGAGGAAATCTCAGTACCCGAACTAGAACCGGATGAAGTACTGGTACAAGTGCAGGTTGTGGGGTTGTGTCAGTCAGATATCAAAAAAATTCGTTATCCCCTTTATGAACCGCCACGCATTTTTGGGCATGAAACGGCTGGGACAATAGCAGCAATTGGTTCCGATGTCATGGGTTGGCAAGTTGGGCAACGGGTGGCAGTGATGCACCACATCCCCTGCATGCGTTGCGCCTACTGTATGAACGATAATTTCTCCATGTGCGATACTTACAAGAATATCTGCACGACAGCAGGGTTTGCACCTAGCGGTGGAGGCTTTGCCGAGTATGTTAAGGTTCCTGGTCATATTGTCCGCAATGGAGGAATTATTCCGATCCCCGACAAGATTACCTTTGAAGAAGCAAGTTTTGTCGAACCGACCAACTGCTGCCTCAAGGCGGTCAAGAAAGCCCAAATTGCTCCAGGGCAAACAGTTTTGGTGACTGGTGCGGGACCGATTGGTTTGATGTTTGTGATGTTGGTGAAGTATTTCGGAGCAAAAGCGATCACTACCGATTTACTTCCATCTCGCATTGAGAAAGCCTTAGAAGTCGGTGCGGAGGCGGCTTTTGATGCTCGTGATCCCGATCTGGTCGCAAAAATCCATGCCCTCACCAACGGTCTTGGTGTAGATACAACTCTGCTTGCTGTCCCCAGTGAAAAAGCTTTCTTTCAAGCCCTTGACTGTACGCGCAAAGGTGGTAAAATACTTTTCTTCGCTGAATTTCCTGATGAGGTAGAAATTCCAATCAACCCAAATACTCTCTATCGTCGAGAAATTGATTTAATGGGCAGTTACAGTTCATCTTACCGCCTACAAAATTTGGCCGCTGATATTGTGTTTAACCAGCGCATTGATGTGCAGGCGTTGATAAGTGATCGCTATGCATTGCAAGACTTGTCAGCAGCTGTGGAACGAGCGATTGCGCCCACTTCAGAAACTTACAAAATTCTCATTTACCCCGAGTTAAGATAAGTCGTAATTCATGCATAGTCATTTTTCTTTGTCATTACAGATGACTATTTACAAACAACGGTGACGGGGCAGTTATCCTGAGAGTAAGGATAAATGAGATTCCCCGTCGCTTTTTTCAAGTACATACCCCAACAATTAATAATATTCACTTATAATGACTACAACTGTTAATTTAGCTACATTTGCTCTTGAATTTCAAGATAATAACTGAGAAAATTTTGGGAGCGCTATATACGCAATAGCCAAGATGAATGTTAAAAAACGAGAGTGTGAATTTATATAAACTCAGTCTCAAGTGCTGTTAGCAGTAGGATCATGACACGCCGCAGAGAAGCTCTACTAGACCTATCTTGTTGATTGGTAAGGTCTAATGATAGCTCAAGGCTGAAGGATGAAGAAATCCTTTCTTAATGTTCAAAGTAGGGAACGCAATGTATTCATAGTCTGTCAAGAAGTTTGCCAAGATTGTTGTGACAGGTTGAGAACGGCTGTTGCCGCTACATTTTTCGCCCTTTCAAAAACGGACAACCAAGCGCGCAAAGTCTTCTAGACGGAAGCTTGCGTCCTGAGAGCTTTGGATTTTGAGGCGGTTGGTCTGTTTTGTTGTTGAGATGGCTGTCAATAACAGTCTTAAATTGCCGAGAGTGATAATCGTTTGAGCGTGGAGATTTTGTCGCTCTGTTGTCAGTTTTGTCCGGTTTCATGCTGAAGCCTGACGTTAAGGCAACTGTGGTACAAATGCATGTGTGTCGGGTCAATTTTCCGAGATTGATGCTCCATATGGAGTTTTCCCCCTCACTCAGTACGACAAGAAAGATGATATTTTTGTTTTGGGTTAGACTTTTATCGCTTAACATTGGGTTTGGGAAGACTTTTGTAAGACAAAAAATCGTTAATTGACAATAGTCGAAAGTTGTTAACTTTATTTGACACAGTCAACAAAGGACGACCTAAGAAACAACTCAGAACTCTGAGTTCAGTAGTCTATTTGCCAGATAGTAAAAAAGGATACTGAAAGTCTTTGAGTGGCTTTCCGAACGCCGTTCGTGATCGCATCTACTCAAGAGAGAAGAGTGTTCAAGAGCATTCGGAGCGAGTACAAGCCTCATACTTGCTGCCTCACCATTATTTATTTATGGAGAAAAGAAAAAATGTATTTCAAGCGGAGAGTGCATGGTAAGCGAATTCCAAGAGATAAATCCCCGTCGAGTCCAGTTTATAGGGATGTGTTCTGAATTCTGAGTTCTGATTTATATGTTCTTCTTAAAGGGAATGCCATTCATAGTCATAAATCCTGAGTAAAATAGTTATCTTGTACTCAAGAACACTCGGATAAATAACACTCCTACAAAAGACATACTGTCAGCACTTTTGAGGGTGGACTGGTATTAATAAAGTAAACTATATAGTAACAATAAGAGCACCGACCGAGTTAACAATAAGCAGCTTGCTCGTTAAGTGGTCAGAGGTTAGAGACTAATGGGGAGATATGAGAAGCGACCAGAAAACCCAAGACAAACAGATTCTTTTGGGGCAGCAGAAACTGCCTTACGGGTGGTCACAGAGGAATTACAAATTATTCACCGGAATTTGCTGAAGTCGTTACAGGAAGATTTAAAGCGGCTACAGGTAGAAAAGATCCGCCTAAGTGATGACATTAAACAGTTACAAGAGGAAAAAGAACAGTTGCAGGGGCGGAATATCGGCGACCAGCAGGCGATGGTACGTCAGTTGGCGCAAGTTTTAGCCAGTCACATAACTTTACAATTACAATCCTCCCTGGAAAGTTTAACTAACCAAGCAGTACAACGTGTCTTGGTGGGCGAAGCCTCAAAAGAAAGCTTAGGAGACGGAACTTCTAAATTGACTGAAAATACCGAACAACTCCTTGGTTCTCTAGATGATAGCCTTACTATCACCTTTAACACGCTGCAACACGATCTAAAAAACTATCAAAGTCGTCTTTCTCAACAAATCTCCCAGATGCAAAGTCAACAGCAGCTAGGGGAAGCACTTTTGGCAGAATTAGTTAATCGCCTTCGAGAAGAATTAGAAAAAACAACAGCAGAAACTTCCTCATTTGTCATTAAAGAAGCGCCACCTCAAGTTGAACCGACTCGGCTGCAATTGGAAACAAAGTTACAAATGAACAGCAGCCCTGATGCTGTACCACCAAGTAACCCGCCTCCTGAAGAAAGTATCGTCCATCCTCCTCATAGAACAGTCCCTCCTTCTGTAATAGCGGCAGAACAAGCGCCGCTAAAGCCGATAGAAAGATTGTCTCTCTTCTCAACAGGTTTATGGCTGATTGTATTGTCAACGATGGTGTCGTGTCTTTACAACATCGCTATTAAGGTGATTTTTCGCCAAGATTCGCAAATTTTGGGCGTGTTTGAGGTTGAGCGTTTAATATCGCCGACTTTGGGTAACACTCTATTAATTCTAATGCTAAGGATGCTTGTGGTTGTGCCACTGATGCTACTATTAGCACCTATTTTGCATCCGCGAGTTTGGCAAGATTTACAAAACTTAGTTGACTCAGTACGAAGTCGTCAAAATCACAATAATGCAAACACAAAGCGCGTATTAGTAATTTCAATTGTCAGTGGGTGCTTTTTATTTTTGTCTCAGGTACTTATTTATCTTGCTATCGGTCACGTTGCAACTGGAGTTGCGATCGCACTTTTCTTTATATATCCCACGATCACTGGTGTATTATCGTGGCTACTATTCCGCGATCGCCTTAACTCCTACAGTTATGTCGCGATCGCCTCAATTTGCTTGGGAGAATTGCTGATCTTAGGTAGTTCCACAAACGTAGGTATGAGTAATATCTCTTTGGGAAACACCACAGCAATAGCATCAGGAATAGCTTTTGCTTTGTATGTGGTTCTGACGCGCCAATGTGCTTCCAAACTACATCCAGTCACATTCACCTTAATCAACTTCACGACGATGCTGCTGTTGTCCTTTGTGGGTTTGTTACTACGTTTACCAGTAAATTGGAGCCTCCAAGTCAATCCTGACCACTTGTTAGAACTTATATTAAGTGCTTTTATCTTAGGTGTACTGACTCTATGCGGCTATTTATTAAACATTTTCGGCATTCGCAAAATTGGTGCAACACGATCAGCCATTTTCGGTGCTAGTGTTCCAGCTTTAACCGTAATTTTTGCAGGCTTGATTATTCAGGAAACTTTACAGTTGATACAGGTTTTCGGAGTTATGCTTGTGAGTGTGGGAACAGCTACTTTTAGTTTTGATAAAATCCGAAATCGAGTGAACCCTTCAAGTTTTACAAAATAAAGAAGGATAATGAGTTTTACTCGCTAGCCAATTTCCAGCACCAGATTTACGATTTTGGATTGTCTCCTTTGGATAAATCTGGGGCTTGAGGATCGGGCGATGCCAAAGGCGGGCTACGCCTACACATCATCTTATATTTATTCCACATAGCAATTCTCCGCAGATTTCCGCGCCAAGAAAGACAAGGAAGGTCTGTTAGTGTGTCCGTCAGAGATTGCTATAGTAAAAACTAGGGGTTGCTACAAACCTGACTTGAACAGATCCTGGTCTTCCCATCATCTATGACCTTGCATAACTATATAACTAACAACTAAGATTAAATAAGAGATACAAGAGTTTAATTTTGTATACCTTTTAACATATCTGACTAACGCAAATTGCTAGGATTAACAGAAATGTTGTCAAAAAGTAAAGGTATTTTGAACTTTGAATTATCTCCTCTATTTGAGGTATGTGAACACTCCTCGAACCAAATCCCCTTATTGTCAAAACATGACCTGGAGTTTTGAGCAAAGCGGCGGTTTACGACACGATTTAAGCTTGATCAGAAGAATAATGTTATTATTGCGGCAGCGATAGCTCTGTCGAAAGATCTCCCCGACGAGCAACAGTGGAGACACCCGGCTTTGGCGGCATACCTGTTGCGGTAGGAACATTGAACCTAGGCAAGCGAGTTATCTTAGCAGTGCCCAAAATCAATCGGCATGATAAGAATTATCTTTTTTTGATAGTATCTAAAGTGATCTAAGCGCGGATAGTACCCAACCTGACACTGTTCGATCTGTTAAGCGAGTCAATCACCTTCAAGTTTGGTAATGGACTCTTACCTTGTAGGTTCTTTGCTCGTCTTGTGTCAGTACTAGCCCAAGAGCAAAAAAGTTACACTTATAGAATTGCCGATAATTACTCTTGCATAAAAACTCCGTAGACACTGCTTGTAAAGCAACAGCGCCCTTGAGTACTCTTTCTTGCGTTATGCAAGAAAACACGGATGAATTTTTGATTATGATTACTAACGGTACTCATAATTAACGCATAATTAGATAACCTGAAGTGAAGCATTTGCTATCAGTCGGGTGTATACTACATATTTTCCTTTGACCGAGAACTTTGTAAACGTGCTATTCAACTGTCTGTAAATATGAGTAACGACGTAGATCTGATCAAACGTCTTGGCCCCAGCGCAATGGATCAGATCATGCTATATCTGGCTTTTAGTGCCATGAGAACTAGTGGGCACAGGCATGGGGCGTTTCTAGATGCTGCGGCAACGGCAGCAAAATGTGCAATCTACATGACCTATCTGGAACAGGGACAAAACCTGCGAATGACAGGACATTTGCATCATCTTGAGCCGAAGCGGGTGAAAATTATTGTTGAAGAAGTTAGACAGGCTTTGACTGAAGGCAAATTGCTGAAGATGCTGGGTTCTCAGGAACCACGCTATCTGATTCAATTTCCTTATGTCTGGATGGAAAAGTATCCTTGGACTCCAGGAAGATCTCGTGTTCCCGGTACAAGTCTGACATCAGAAGAAAAAAGGCAAATTGAGCAGAAACTACCACCCAATCTGCCTGACGCTCAAATCATCACCTCTTTTGAGTTTCTGGAGTTGATTGAATTTCTGCACAAGCGATCGCAAGAGGACTTACCACCTCACCACCAGATGCCTTTAAGTGAGGCGTTAGCAGAACATATCAAGCGCCGTCTGCTATATTCTGGCACTGCGACACGCATTGATTCTCCTTGGGGAATGCCTTTTTACGCTCTCACCCGTCCTTTTTATGCCCCTGCAGACGATCAGGAGCGTACGTACATCATGGTGGAGGATACCGCTCGGTATTTCCGGATGATGAGAGATTGGGCAGAAAGACGACCAACCGCAATGCGACTCTTAGAAGAGCTTGATATATTACCAGAAAAAATGGAGCAAGCTATGGAAGAATTGGATGAAATTATCCGAGCTTGGGCGGATAAGTATCACAACGACGATGGATTACCAACTATCCTACAAATGGTTTTTAGTAAAAAAGAAGATTAGATTTTACAAATCGCTTTGATTTATTAAGAATCTACCATTTGGTAGATTCTTATTTTTGCCAATTAATAAAGTGACTACATACTAAAATTGCACAAATCCTAGTACTGCTTCCTGGGAATTCAAAATTAAAAAGCTTGAAATACAAGGTTGATGGCTGTTTGGAATGGTAACTCTATTTCCGCGCCCGGTGTACTAATGAAGGTTGTTCCAAAACCGTAGATCTGTGTGCAGAAAGCAGGGGAGGCGGAAAGAAAAATTAGTTCTTTCCTCCCCTGATCCTGATCGCCCTGCTCTTTGAACTTCGGGCGGGAATAGAGTCCTTTACCTGCTTGTACCAGGTGCTGGAGTTAGGGGAGTCTGTATGCTGCGAGGATTTTCTGGAGATGGGGCAGTTTGAGTCCCTCCAGGATTCCCAGGATATGGAGTTCCAGATGAAGACGGAGTGATCTCAAAATTTTGGGGAGTTTCCTGTCGCGTTCCAGCTGGTATAAATGTAGGTAACAAGCCGCTAACGGTATCGCTAGCGTTGATACAAGTCTCCATAGCTTGAGTGGGGGCAACGTCGATTTCAGCACGCAAACCTACCACACATTGAGCGAAGTTAACTGGTAACAAACTGCGACCACAGTAACTTAAAACTGTAGGGTCAACCGCTTCCCGACTCTTCTTGTTAATACCAACGACGCACTTTGCCAACTCAGTGGGACGTCGCGCTTGTCTACAGGTCGAGAGTGCCTCTGTAGGAGAAATTTGCGTCTGCTGCTTAATTCTGTATACGCAAGAAGATAAGTCTCCCGGACGCGCTGCTGATGCACAAGCTTGCGCCCCAGATTCTGCAGCTAGACCAACCTTTAAAAGGCGAGCCGTACAGACACGGTACTCATTGTAATATGTAGCGTTAACATCGCCATCGTAATTGTAGGGACTGGCAGCTGTACCAGGTAAAGTAGTTACCAACCATCCAGCTATAGCTAACGTTGGTGTAATAAGCTTAATTGCTTTGCTTCTATTGCCTAACATCTCAATTCTCCAAACACCCAAAGTTATGCTATCTCATCTAGTGAAGAAGGGCGACGGGGAATCCTACTTCTTTATGGGTATGGAAAGATAGTTAAGGGACATTGGTTTTGATCAAATCACGCGCATACAAATAACGACCGTACAATTTTACGTTTTCTAAACTATAATAGGATGCTGAATAAAGTTTAAACAAGGTTAGATTAAGGAAACGATAATGTCCCGATACAGAGGACCACGCCTCAGAATTGTACGTCGCCTTGGCGATTTGCCAGGTTTAACTCGTAAAAGCGCCAGACGCGCTTACCCACCAGGTCAGCACGGTCAGAACCGCAAGAAGCGCTCTGAATACGCTGTCCGGTTAGAGGAAAAGCAAAAACTCCGCTTCAACTATGGTCTGACGGAAAAGCAACTGTTGCGCTATGTGCGTAAAGCTAGACGTGTTACCGGTTCTACCGGACAAGTGCTGCTACAGATGCTAGAAATGCGCTTGGATAATACCGTTTTTCGGATGGGAATGGCTCCCACCATTCCCGCAGCTCGTCAGCTGGTGAATCACGGACATGTGGCCATCAACGGTCGCGTAGTCAATATTGCCAGTTATCAGTGCCGTCCTGGAGAGGAAATTTCAGTTAGAAACCGAGAACAATCCCGGAAGTTGGTGGAAGCTAACTTGCAATATCCCGGTTTAGCCAACACTCCCAGCCATTTGGAGTTTGATAAGAACAAAATGGTTGGTAAAATAAACGGGGTTATTGAACGTGAGTGGGTGGCTCTTCAAATAAACGAACTGCTCGTGGTGGAATACTACTCACGACAAGCCTAGAAAATATTATCCTCCGATTTGCGACATAGTACGGGTGTAAACACCAGTGGTATTACCAGGATCGCGCTGTTTAAAATTGATTTCAGGCTTAATTGCTAGCAAGCTTCTTACCTGCTCCCGCAACTGTGTAGTACTGATACCAGAGCGGAGAGCAGTTTTTAAGTCTATTTGAGCATCTTCATTTAATAAACATGGACGCAGCCAACCGTCTGCAGAAAGCCGCATCCGGTTGCAGCGATCGCAAAAACACTCTGACATCTGACTGATAAATCCCAGTGTCCCTTTCGCTCCGGGAATCTGGAATACATCAGCCGGACCATTACCACAAACTTGAGATTCTGTCAAGCCCCAACGGTCACGGATAAGTTGACGTAACTCTTCAGAAGCTATCCAACCGCGATCGCCAAACAGTTGGGAATTCCCAATCGGCATAAACTCAATAAATCGGACGTGCCACTGCTTGTCAATCGTCAGTGCAGCTAAGTCAAGAATTTCTTTGTCGTTAACGCCAGGGATCACCACGACATTGAGTTTAAGGGGAGTGAATCCAACACGATAGGCAGCTTGAATACCATCCCATACTTGTTGCCAACGCCCACGGCCGCGATTGCCAATAATTTGGTCAAAGGTTTCTGGATCGAGAGAGTCCAAGCTAATATTAATTCGCCGCAAGCCAACGTTATACAGGCTCTTGGCCAAGGGAGCGAGTAAAAACCCGTTAGTCGTCATCGATAAGTCTTGGGTTTGAGGAAGGGAGGCGATCGCCCCCACCAACTCCACCACACGAGGACGAAGTAGAGGTTCTCCCCCAGTCAAACGGAATCGAGTAAATCCAACCGGGATAAAAACGAATTGAATAAGAGTGAGTAGTTCGTCATCAGTTAACAACTGTTGCTTGAGGATGTAATCAAGTTCTGCTCCCTCCGGCATACAGTATTGACACCGGAAATTACACCGATCTATTAAACTAATCCGTAAATAATCTACCTGGTTCATCTTTGAATTTTAGATTTTAGATTTTGGATTTTGAAATATTAAATGGGGAGAGTTTTAGTAGAAGTGTGATAAAAATAAAGCCAAATGCTATTATTTCCTATTGTGAGCGATCGCGTAGAAACTCGTTTTCTGTTATTCTAACGATTTATCATTTTTAGGGCTCTTAACAGCAACAAACTATTTTCGGTTTATTTCCGCCCACCTACTTACCTGATAACTTTGGGTTAATAGAGTCAACAAAGCCGTGAGTAGCAAAATATATGTAGCGGTATTGTTGTAACTGTGGGCTGTTTGCCCAATTGTAGTTGGCATCAAAATTATAGACTTCGAGACGATTTGATGCCGGGACAAGTTGTGAAATTGCCATTGCTTCAAGGCGAGTGCCTTCTAGTCGCTGCCATCCATTGCGGTTGAAATTTCTTGCCAAGCGTTTGAGAGCAGACTGTTCCAATTGTCCGCTAAAGGCGAACGCCGCTACATTTTTCCTCGACAAAAACGGACAACCGTCTTCGTGAACCTCGCGCCTTGGAAGCTTCCCCCGGCACGTGCTACTTACGGATGCGAATATTGCCGTACATCAAGTAGATTGACTGGTATGCCGTTAGTGATGGATCATATTTCTCCTCGAAGAGTTGGCGGTAGTGATGAGTCTGATAATTTGGCTGCGTGCTGTTATCGTTGTAACGAGTTCAAGGGAGCAAGAACGCAAGCAAACGATCCTGCAACAGGTGAATTCTTACCATTATTTAATCCTCGCATCCAGGTATGGCGGGAGCATTTCTGTTGGGCAAATAGTGGTACTCATGTTGTTGGTTTAACCCCAACAGATCGTGCTACTTCAGATCCCAACTGATCAAGTTTATGAAGATGGATAATCTTTAAATACGGCAACTCTGCTGTTGCGATCAAAGGAAAAGACTGTAAAAGGATCTTTTCTATTCCCCATCTCCATTCCAGGAGTGCCTACAGGCATTTGAGGAACAGATAAACCGAGGGTATTTGGCGAGTCTTGAAGCAAACGTTTGATGTCGTCTGCTGGTACGTGTCCCTCGATGACATATCCATTAACGATTGCTGTGTGGCAAGATGTCAAATTGTCCGGCACGTTGTACTTTCGTTTAACGAGATCCATGTCAGCTGTGGGAAAATCTTTAATTCTAAAACCCTGTGCTTTTAAGTGTTTAATCCACCCACCACAACAGGTACATTCGGGACTGCGATACACAGTGGCGTATGGCGCTGTTGCTTTTAATTGTTTGGCAGTACTTACCACTTGAGTATTAACTGCAACAGAAGTTGAAACAAGAGCTTGAGCATTACTTATAGGAGTATTGCTCACCCAGATCCCTACTATGAGACAAATCGTTACCACAACTCTAACAGCAATACGTACCATGATAGGCAGCATTTTTTGACACCAGTACATATTTTTTTTCTGCAACATCTCTCAATTTCCTAATGCTAATTTTCTTATAATCATTGAGCCCGTTCCCGCATAATTCACGGTAGTAGTGCCATGATGCGCGGTTTTCGCTCTTAGTCAGCTATACAGCTAAGGGCAAACAGCCAGAGGACCCTTACAATTAGATGTACCATTAACAAATACAAATCGCCCACAATGAGAATCTAGATACCAATCTATTTTGAGAAAATGTGGCGAGCGATACTACGTGCATCCTTAGTTGATAACGGAAAGATACGCTCCTCCGATCACAGAGTATGTGATAATAAGCCGAGCGCATATACTAAATTGACTACAAATCGTCGTGGACTATAACGAATCTATGGATGACTTGGCTGCTGCCTTACAACAGCCAGCCGATTTGACATTTCAACTACCCGATCCTGAAGACGAGGAAATTCCCGAACCGGAATTTCAACAACAATTGGATATAGCTTGGCAGGTGTGCGATCGCTTCGATTTGCAAACTGAAATCTGGCGGGGACGGATTTTACGTGCCATCCGTGATCGAGAGAAAAAGGGTGGTGATGGGCGCGGTACTGGCTTTCTCTACTGGCTGAAAGAACGCGAAATCAGCAAAAGTCAGGCTTATGCTTGGATTCAACTTGCGAACAGTGCTGATACCTTATTAGAAGAAGGAAAACTTGACCCTGGAGCAATTAATAAATTCAGCAAACGGGCTTTTGTGGAAACGGCCAAAGCCGCGCCAGAAGTTCAACAGATGGTGAGTGAAGCGGCACAGAAGGGTGATCGCATCACCAGAAGGGAAGTTCGGCAAATCAATGACGAATGGACAGCCATGTCTTCTGATTTGCTACCCGAACCCGTGAAAGCAAAAGCAGCAGATAATACGTTGCCTCCCCGTTATATTGCTCCACTTGTGAAGGAAATGGAGAAACTTCCAACATCTCACCAAACAGCCATCCGCAAGGAAATTGCAGCTAATCCAGATATCGATACCCTTAAACAAGCTACCACAGAAGCACGTAACCTAGCAAAATATCTCAAAGCCGCAGCACAAGTTCAAGCGCTGAATGCCCAAGAAATTGACATAGAAACTGCCTTGGAAGAAGCGCAAAGAGTTGGCTGTTTGAACATAGCAGCTGACTTAGTCAATCAAGCATCTCAGTTAGAACAAACCATCGCTAAGTTGTACATGACATGGAAGCGTATCGGTAATTTATCAGATCGGTTGTACGTAGATACAGGTGCTAGTACACCAAAATTGCGATCGCTTATTGATTGTTTGGAACCACTAGGTGGTGAAGTGATGGAGATGCAACTCAGTGATGCTACTGAGCATACTATTCGGTTGCAAATTCAGGAAGTCAACTAGAGAATGCAAACTAAGTCAATAAAAAGTAAAAGGTTATTCAATTTTGAATGCGCGGATTGAGAAGATCGGTTATACACTTCGCTCTTAGGTGCTCGCATTTTAGAGCAACAAGAAGTGCCTTGATCACCAAAGTTGAGCAACGTGGTGTTATTTTATACTTTTGTCACGTATAAAATAAAAGCGCAAGTGCCATCAAAAAATTATCGTACTAAAGTGATGCCGACTTTTTTCCATTTATACTAGTACATATAAGCAAACAGATCGCTCCTATTTACCTATAGCTAGGAAGCCAAGCAATCTTGGCTTTTTAAATTTTAAATTAGGTAAATAGATACTCGCTTCTTGGTAATCACCTATACCCTAAATCCTTAACCCCTTGTTCTTTGTTTCAATAGATTGAGAAATTTATCATTCTATTGACTAGTACACAGATGTAAATAACCACGCTAACGTCAAGTTAGAGCCATTAACACTGGTAAAGCGACGACTTGCCCTACCCTAATTTTGTTATAGTGAATACATTATATAACTCTGTTGAAACAACAGAATCTCTTGCTGAATCGCAATCAGTACTTAGTAGCGATCTGCCACCGAAAATATCCAAGCAAGCTCTTCGGACAACCCTCAAAGCTTCTACTATCGATGAAGTTTTTGCTACCATCTTTTCCAACATTACTGGTGGCGTTTTACTGATTAACTTCTTACTCCAACTCGGTGCCAACCCAGTAGAAATTGGGTTACTGTCTTCAATTCCCATGCTGGTGAATTTCCTACAACCAGTGGGAGCGTATATTGCTGATCGCATGACAAGTCGTCATTGGTACGTACTACTAATTTTTGGTCCTGCCCGATTAGTGTGGCTATTTTTAGTAGGAGCTATTGCGTGGTTCAGTTGGCACAATGGCGATTCACATCAACTAGTAACCTTGACTCTAGGGATCATCTTAATCAGTAGTATTCTGATAGCTTGTGGTTGTTCCCCTTGGTTCAGCTGGATGGCAGTTTTGGTTCCCCATCGCTTACGAGGGCGGTATTTTGGTCTTCGTAACAGTGCTGCCAGCTTAACTAATCTTATAAGCGTACCACTGCTGGGATTTGCCATCTCCTTTTGGCCTGGTGGCTCAATTCAAGGTTACGGAGTGCTGTTGTTGTTAGGAATTGTCTTCGGCATAGTCAGTCTGGTATGTCAGTTTTGGATGACTGATGTTAATCCCCAAATAACGCACTCTCCTAAACCTTCGCCCCAACAAACAGAAATTGCTCACAGCCAATCCGAAATACTCAATATCTTTAAAAACACCAATTACTTGAAGCTTGTAGTCTATTTAGGTTTATGGACATTTGGAATGAACTTAAGTGCCCCGTTTTTTAACATTTACATGCTAAGAAATTTGGACTTAAATATTGGTTTAGTGACGATTTATACCAGTTTGATCGCGGGGGCAAACTTACTTATGCTGATATTCTGGGGTAAGTTAGCTGACAGGTTAGGGAATCGTCCGTTGTTATTGTTAGTCGGCACTCTAATGGCGGTAACACCATTATTATGGTTGGTAGTTGGAACTGACTCAGTTTCCGTCTGGGTAGGGATACCGCTTATACACCTTATGTTAGGTGCTTTTGGAGCGGCAATCACCTTGTGCAGCAGTAATATTCAAATGGAAATCGCACCAATAGATCGCCCTTCGCAATATTTTGCGATCGCTGCAGCAGTTATGGGTATCACCGGTGGTTTGGGTTCAACAGTTGGCGGTTTTTTAGCGGATTTAGATGCGATCAGTGGTTTACCTGGATTGTTTGTTATTTCAGCAGTTTTGCGATTAATTGCTTTATTACCTTTAGTATTTGTTCAAGAACCGCGTAGTCAACATGTTGTTCAAATTATCAGAAAAATCCTCCGCTTCCAGCCTCAAGCAACAGAGTCATCTCCCCCTTTAGTACTTGATCAAGCCAAAGTTACTGAGTAAAGACAGAGAGTCGGGAAAAGCCCATACGTACAACACAAAAGCATGAAGTTCAGTTCATTTAATTTTTTGAACTTCATGCTTCGGGGCTACCAGACATCCCGCATTATTTAGGTGTTAGCACCTTGACGATAACCCATGAATGGATCAAACCCATTGCCGAAAGAATCCTTGCCCACTTCCCAGCAAAAGGAGAATTTACTCAGTGAAGATACAGAACATCTACATAAGCATGGACAATCGTCTCAGCCTCACGTCCATAATGAAGAATCTTTAAGGCGAATTGTTAATCGACTATCGCGTATTGAGGGACATGTTCGGGGTATCAAGACAATGGTGCAGCAAAGTAGTCCTTGTCCCGATGTTTTATTACAAATTGCTGCAGTGCGGGGCGCAATAGATCGGGTAGCACGAATTGTTCTAGATGAACATTTAACTGAGTGTATTGCTCGCGCTGCACAAGAGGGTAACATTGAAATTGAAATTAAAGAGTTAAAAGCTGCTTTGGATCGGTTTTTGCCTTAGTGAAATCTGATGAGAGTATATAAGTAGCTTTATTTGTATCGACCTACTTCAGTTAAAGTAAGAACCCTAGCGATATCTAATCGCTAGGGTTTTTTCAAACATTAGAATATTACAGTAACCGTAAATTCTATTTAAAGATGGTGACTCACAATATGAGCTTTAAAAATTATCATTTTCACTATTGTTTCACTGGTAATACCACCCAAACACCGATTCTATTTTTACATGGTTTTATGGGTAATAGCCATGAATTTGATGATGCTATATTATTACTTTCAAAAGAGTTTCTTTGTCTGACAATTGATCTTCCTGGGCATGGAAAAACTAAAGTTTTGGGTAGTGATGAGTACTACACAATGGCAAAAACTGCTTGTGCTGTAATTGAAATATTGGATCACTTAAAAATTACTCAATGCTTTTTGGTAGGTTATTCTATGGGTGGGAGATTGGCTTTATACTTAACTCTATATTTTCCTCAACGTTTTACTAGAGTTGTTTTAGAATCTGCCTCTCCAGGTTTACTAACAGAAGCCGAAAGATTAGAACGAGTCAAACGTGATTCTCAAATAGCCAGAAAATTATCTAGAAGCGTTGGAGATGATTTTGCTGACTTTCTATTAAACTGGTACAATCAGCAGATTTTTAGTTCTATCAAAGAACATCCGCAATTTCAAAAGTTAATAGAAAATCGTTTACAAAATAACCCTGTTGAATTGGCAAAATCATTACAAATTATGGGTATTGGATGTCAACCTTCTTTATGGGAGAAACTTAAAGAGAATACTAGTATTCTACTTTTATTAGTAGGTGAATACGATGATAAATTTATTGATATCAATACAAAAATGACTAATATATGCAACTGTCAGCTAAAAGTAGTTAATCATTGCGGTCATAATATTCACTTTGAAAATACTTTATTATTTGTGGAAAATCTTAGAGATTTTTTCGGAAACCAGAACAAGCATCGCGAGTAATCAGATGAGTGGTGCTACGCGCTCACCGATTTCTGTCACTCAGCAAAATACCGTCGATTCTGTGATTTTGAGCAAACGGCATCGTCTTGGAAAGAGAATACCAAGAGAAATCGCCCTACCCCCTGCTTAAAAAAAAAGAGAGCCACTTGGGCAGCTCTCCAGATCATCAGGGTGCATCTACATATCAAAGTATAGCAGTTTTGGCATGAGGGGTATGACCCATTTTTACTTTTTTTAATACAAATATTTTTTTCAGTCTCTCTGATAAAATTACTTCGTCACTTAAGTGAAGCGCTATCTGGTATAGATACGAAAAAAAGGAGAGCCACTTGAACAGCTCTCCAGATCATCAGGGTGCATCTACATACCAGAGTATAACATCTTAGGCATGAGGGGTGTGACCCCTTTATTTATTTTTTTTGATGAAGATACTGTAAAGATATCTCGTGAAAATACGTGTTCGTTTTTTTAGCATCCAAACAAACGACATCAGTTCGTCTCTAGCCATTCAGCTTCTTGTCGAGTAATTCATTTGTCAGCTTAGGATCGGCACGTCCCCCAGTCTCTTTGAGAACTTTGCCGACAAAGAACCCTTTGAGGCTGGTTTTGCCACTGCGATACTTTTCTAGTTCTTTAGGATTTGCGGCGATCGCTCGCTCAATGATTGGTTCGAGCACGCTGGGATCGGAGATTTTGTCTTCCCCTTGAAAAACTTCATCAGGAGAACGACCAGCTAACAAATCTGATAGCTTATCTTTAGCTTGTTTATTGCTGATGGTGCCTTTTTCAATCAGCGCGATTGTCTTCGCAAGATTGGTGGGTGTGAGGCCAATTTCGGTAATGTTGAGTTTTTGTTTGTTAAGGTAGGCAGCAATATCCTGAGTAATCCAGTTAGCCGTTTGTTTGGGATGGGCAACAGTAGCGATCGCCGCTTCAAAATACTTAGCTACAGCACGATCTTCTGTGAGCACTCGCGCGTCATAAGCCGACAGTCCAAAATCACCTTCATAACGATGGCGTTTTTGTGCTGGTAGTTCATGGAGTTCGCTGCGCCACTGTGCCAATTGTTCATCACTCACCTCAATTGGGCCGAGATCTGGTTCGGGGAAGTAGCGGTAATCACTGGAACCTTCTTTAACCCGCATACTAATTGTCCGTTGAGAGCCTTCCTCCCACAGACGAGTTTCTTGGATAATGCGTTCCCCTGCTTTGATCGCGGCGATTTGCCGTTCTATTTCGTATTCAATCGCCCTTTGGATAGCATTGAAAGAGTTCATGTTTTTGATTTCTACTTTTGTGCCAAACTTTTCTTGTCCGATGGGACGTACAGAAATATTGACATCGCAACGTAGAGAACCTTCCTGCATGTTGCCATCACTGACACCGAGATAGCGTACAATTCGGCGTAACTCTTCCGCATATTCAGCCGCTTCTTGTCCGGAACGCAAATCAGGTTCAGAGACAATTTCCACTAATGGTACACCTGCTCTGTTGTAGTCTACAAGAGAATAGGTGGAACCCGAAAGGCGATCGCTACCTGCGTGGACTAATTTTCCGGCATCTTCCTCCATATGCAGCCGCGTAATGCCAATCTTTTTCCGCATCGGCTTGCCGTCAGCATCAACTAATTCAATCTCCAACCACCCATGTTCGGCGATCGGCAAGTCGTACTGAGAAATTTGGTAATTTTTAGGTAAGTCAGGATAAAAATACTGCTTGCGGTCAAATTTACTATATTTCGCAATCTGACAATTCAACGCCAAACCTGCTTTCACGGCGTATTCTAGTACCTTTTGGTTCAGTACGGGTAACACTCCCGGCAAACCCATACAAACTGGATCGATGTTAGTATTGGGTTCAGCATCAAATGAGGTCGAACTCGTAGAGAAAATCTTGGTTTTGGTACTCAGCTGACAGTGGGTTTCCAAACCAATAATCGCTTCGTACTCAGTTTTTACTACAGCAGCAGAAGTCATAAAATCGCAAATTCTCGCTAGTCCTTGTTCAGGCTACTATTGTAGACTGGTATTGACTTGTGCTGAAGACGGTTACTGCGGTAGGCGATCGCTACTAACCCAAGTTGCGGGTTATTTATCTCTGGATGCTTCGTACTCAAAAAGTCGTGCGATACAGCGCACATCTGTTGCCTTCGGCATCGCTGACAACAAAGTGTTCAGGGAAGCGCATAGATAGCAATTATTTCGTGAACGCATCAACCCCTCATTTTTTGCGGTGGAGGACATTTTATGGCTTTTTTGGCCTTTTTTAACTTTGCGATCACATCCACTTGCAACTTGGGTTACAAATCTACGCTTTCTCCAGAAAAATCGCTCCATGAAAAGTTATCATTTTTGTATAGTATTTGACATTTAGGGCGATTTTTCCGCTCTTGACGTTAGCTCTAAACCCGTTGCTTGTAATTTGTCTTGCTGATTTTTCCGGATTTGATGAAGCGCACTGCCCACATTCATCAGACAATGGAAAATCTTCTGGTGAAGAAAGCAGGCAAATAAGCTCTCGTACAATTTGCTATAAAATCGTCAAAATAAATACATAAAAATTCAACAACCCTTTGAAAAAATAGGCTTGAAGCTGTTGATCTTCTCAATTTTGACTAAGAAGTTTCCTAACTCAGCACTGCTAAGTAATTTTGTTATTGCGTAGTCTAAACTGGACGTAATTAAAGTTAACTAGAATGTGAAGAAAATCCTAATTTTGTCGGCGAATCCAAGAAATACGTCGAAACTCCGTCTAGATGAGGAAGTGCGCGAAATCCAGGCAGGTTTAGAACGTGCCAAAAGTCGAGACGATTTTGAAATTATAGTTAGATGGGCAGTACGTCCAGATGATTTTCGTCGTGCCCTTCTAGATCATGAACCTCAAATAGTCCAATTTTCCGGGCATGGTTTAGCTGAAGATGGTTTAGCCCTAGAAAATGCTACAGGACAAATACAATTGGTCAGTACAGAATCCTTGGCAAGATTATTTGAATTATTTAAAGATAAAATTGAGTGCGTATTGCTAAATACCTGCTATAGCGAAGCTCAAGCAGAAGCGATTCATCAACATGTGAATTGCGTGATTGGGATAAATCAAGAAATTGGAGATACAGCAGCAATTAAATTTGTCGTAGGATTCTATGATGCTTTGGGTACAAACCGCAGCTATGAGGAAGCATACAAGTTTGGCTGTAATGCTATTGATTTAGATGGGATTCCTGAGTCTTCAAACCCCGTATTAAAAAGCAGGAATAATAATCGCTTTAATCCAGCATCGGAAGAACACAATAGGCATTGCTTAATACATCCGTTAGAAAATCCAGAAGGTTCCGTTCCTCTGAAATCCCCTTTTTATGTCAATATCCCTACTATTGAATCTGATTGTGCTAACGAGATTTTAAAGTCTGGGGCATTAATTAGAGTCAAAGCTCCCCCACAATGGGGAAAAACCTCTTTAATGGTAAGAATTCTTCATCATGCAAGGCAGCAAGGTTATCAAACCACATCTATAAACTTTTTTTCTGCAGATAATGATTCATTTGCAAATCTGGATAAATTCTTGCAGTGGTTCTGTTTGAGTATTACTGATGAATTAGATATAGAAAATAAGCTGTTTGACTATTGGAAAGCTTCAAAACCTCAGAAAAATAATTGCACAAATTACTTTCAACAATATATTTTGGAAGGAGCATTTGAGAACGATACGCGATCGCATCTTAAAAAATAACCCACGTACAATCAAACTGTTAGAGTTGTACAAAGATATTTTGCAATTTAAAGAAATTATTGCTGATGGCAAAGCAGACAAAATTGAATTACGACTATCGGGTTTAGTAGTTAAAAAGCAGGGTAAATTAAAAGTCTACAATCCTATTTACCAGCAGGTTTTTAACAATATTTGGGTTGAGCAAGAACAAAATAAACTACGTCCTTATGCAGACAAACTATCAGCTTGGTTAAAGTCTGACCGTCAAGACAAACTTAAGTTATTAGCTGGAGAAGAATTACAAGCGGTTCTGGAATGGTCAGCAGATAAAAGTTTAAGCGTTCAAGATTATCAATTTTTGGCTGACAGTCAACAATTGGAAAAAGAAAAAGTGAAAAAACAGGCACGAAATACGTTAAATGAAGCACGAATACGAGCTAAGAAGCTGATTCGTACAAGTTTTGTGATCATGCTTACATTCTTTTTTGTAACTGCATTTGTGGTCTTTTTGGAATCTCAAAGCCTTACAGAAGCTCAACAAGCCACAAAGTTGGAAAAAGCTGGTTTGACTGCATTGAGAGAATTTGAGGACACGCAAATTGAATCTTTGTTTTTGGCTATGCAAACAGGACAAGACTTAAAAAGTTTGCTGGGAAAAAACAATGATTTAGAAAAATATCCAACTGTGACCCCGTTACTAGCGTTACAAACAATTCTTGATGATATCCGTCTCCGTCAAACAAATGAATTCAATCCAGGACAGGAAGGAATCAATAGTTTAACTTGGTTTAATAATGATACCCAAATAGCTACAGCTGGTGAAGATGGTACGGTACAGCTTACTAATCTTAATTCCCAACAAGCAAATCAAAAGAAGAAATTTCAGGCTCATCAGAAGAAAATTAAAGTCATTGATTACCTACAAAGATACAATCCAACTCAGTTGGCAACAGGCGGAGAAGATGGCGAACTTAAAGTGTGGGATATAAAATCTATTAACGCAGACAAACCAGAACCTTTATATTCTATTTCAACGAAACAAGGAGGAATAAATCATGTTCGATTTATCAGCAAGACCAAAATAGTCACATCTGGAGAAGATGGGACTCTTAAACTTTGGAGTTTGCCAGAAAGTCAATTTAAAAAAAATCTAATTACAACAATTCAAGCTCATAATAATTGTCATATAAAGGAAAATAAAATTGAGTGCGATTCTTATCAGCCAAGTATCAAAAGTCTGAATCGTAGCGATGATAATAACTGGTTTGTTACTGGTGGTGATGATGGATTAGCAAAGCTCTGGGAAATAGATGAGAATGGTATCAAATATCTCGCAACATTTACAGGTCATAAAGCCAGAATTAATAGCGTCAATTTTAGTTCTAAATGCAAGGATGCTACAAATGAGTGTAAAGTGGCTACGGGTTCAGCTGATGGTACAGTAAAAATTTGGAATCCTTTAGTATCAGACAAAGAACTACTAGAGTTTACGGCACATCCCGAAGGTGTTGAAGTCGTGCGTTTTAGCACTAAGGATGCGAATATTTTGGCAACTGCCAGTAAAGATGGGATAATTAAGCTATGGAAGCTAAAAGAACATTCGTCCACAAAAGTCAAAACTGAACAGTTTGCAGAATTTAAAGGTCATCAAGGTAGTATTGTGAGCTTTCGTTTTACTGAGGATGGCAAACAACTAGCTACAGCCGGAAAAAATGATAGTGTTGTCAGGCTATGGAAAGTCAATAAAGAGGAAACTGCTCTCAAATTACTAGGTCATCAAAAACCAATCGACAGCGTTCGTTTTAACGTAGAGCGTCCAGAAATTGTTACAGCTTCTGATGATGGCACAGTTAGATTATGGGATATTTCAACCATACCTCTAATAAAACCAAAATTACTTGAAAATCATCCTAATAATAATATCAAAATTAAAAGTGTTCGCTTTAGCCCAGACGCACAAAGAATTGCTACAGCTGGAAGTGAAGGTGTGATAAGGCTTTGGCTTCGTCAAGGAGATAAGTGGATAGAAGAAAAATGTTTCCCAGCGAATCAGGGTGGTACTATTTGGAGCATGGATTTTAGTCCTCAAAAGGACAAGGACATTCTTGCCACCGCTGGAAACGATGGCACAGTAAAATTGTGGAATTTCAAAGGAGAGAGGTTGGATACATCTCCGGCTTTTACTAAGCCACTGATCAATAATAGTAAAGTTGAAAGTGTCAGGTTTAATCACCAAGGAGATATTCTTGCCATTGTGGGAGAGAATAGCAAAGCAGGACTATGGAAAATCGGAGAAAACAACCTGAGAGAACTTATGAAGAATCATCAAGGTACTGTCTACGGTGTTGGTTTTAGCCGAGACGATCAACAAGTTGTTACAGCTGGAAATGATGGTACGATTCAACGCTGGGATTTGTCAGGAAATCCTCATGGAGAAATCTTAAAGACTTATCAAGGAACTATTAGAAATATCAGTTTTAGCGAGGATGGGAAATTTCTGGCAACAGCTGGATATGTTGGTACAGTCCGGCTTTGGACTTCCTCTGGACAACTACTGGCAGACTTTAAAGGACATGAGGGGACTGTCAGAAGTTTAAATTTTAGTAAGGATAAAAAACATCTCGTTACAGCAGGTGATGATGGTACGGCAATAGTGTGGAATATCAAAGGGTTAGATGAACTGATAAATGATGGATGTAATTGGTTGAAAGATTACCTATCTACCCATCTGCAAAAAAAACAAGAACTTCAGGTGTGCCAATCAATGATGGCAACAACTAACGAAAATAAAAACTAACAATCAATACAATAGCAACAGAAATTAATGCATCAGAGGGATGCTACTTGCAAGTGAGTCTGTTAAAAGATAACAAGACGTTACCATAATTGTCCGTTAATATACGTATCGTTGGCAGATAGAAGAGTATTATAAATTTCTGAAATCGGGCTGCAAAGCACAAAGCTACCGCTTGAGGGATGAAAACAAGTAATCGATCCTAAGGGTCGTAGGTTGAACTACTTACTGTATAAGCATAAGCATTGCCACCCTACAAATAAATAACTATTTGATGGGTAAAATTTGGGCTTTTTTCATTTTTCATTCCGAGGGAGCGGTACTAGTGATATGTACTAAGCTATTAAAGTCATTAGGGTCAACATCATAGGCAGCACCGAAACCTATAACAAAGCGACCTTTGGTTGGCGTTAGTTGAAAAATGCGGAAGTCTGGCAAATCGCGAAATAACTGGATAATTTCTCCGAACCGCGCTTCAAAAAGCTCGACAATTTGGTGCCAAAACACGGTATCGCGTTCCACCAAGGTTGCTGTACAGTCAAAAGTTAGGCGGTTGCGGGCAAAAATTTGCTGAGTTTGAGACTCATCTTCAACAAACAGCACACTTACCTTGGGAACAGTATGAAGATTTTGAGTGTGGGTCGCAAGACCGCTGACATAAAGATAAATATTTTTATTCTCATCCATTACAAAGGGAACGTAGCTTGCATTGGGAATGCCATCTTCACTAACGGTACCAATGACAATGCTTTGAAAGCGATCAGTAAAGCTGCGATAGGTAGTAAGGGCAGTTTCAAATTGCGACATACAGTAACCTATTCAAAATGTCACGATTTGAGATCATCATATACCTTTCAGGGCAGATAAGCTTGTCTTTTGCAATTTTAGACTCATTCCACAGCTTACAGAGAATGAAATTTTCAGTAATTTGTATGTAGCGGATTTCTACTCTCGTGAAGCAAATTTGTAGGAGTTTTTCTACAAATAGCGTGTACCTCATCCAAATCAAATCTGCTAAAAGTGTCATTTGTACAAATGTAATACTAATGACAGGACGAGTATCATAATACCAGTGCGATACCGAGGTTTCCTCGCCTACCCCGTGCGGTGAGTCCAGTGCGACAGGCGAAACCCCTGCTCTGACTTCTTTGTCTTCTCAGTAGCACCAGACAAGTAGCGCTTGTTCGCCTTTTGAAATTAACAAAAAAGAAACGAGTCAAGGGGCTTAACCCCCTGACTAATTTTCAACCAAGTTCTACAACACACAACCACACACAATTTGTGAGGTCTATAACTATGTTAAACAAATTTTCTACTTTAGTCTATAGGACTAATATTTGATTTCTGAAAAAGCTCCGTACATTTGAAGAGTAGTA
>CALMVQ010000383.1 GCA_937873135.1 uncultured Scytonema sp.
ATTTATATTACCTGTTTTTGAAACCCATCAATTCAATCTTGACAGCCTACTAGCTTTTTTACAATTATTATATTACATATAGCAATCCTAAATCATTCTTGAAAAACGAGATCCCCGAGATACCCGACTTCTTTAAGAAGTCGGGTATCTAAGACAACTCACTTGTTAAAAATCAGAAAAGCAGTCACTTCCGTGAAGTTTTAGCGTAGGCGTAGCCCAAAGCAGGCATCGCTTTTCTCCCTTACCCGAATTTCTATTTACATAATTTTGGAAAACAATCAAGGAGGAAAACACCTCTACCCTGGCATTGTGAGTGCATCGCCACCTGTTACCAATGTGCAGATAATTTTAGCTTGTGTTATACCTGATTCATCATAATTGCCAAAAAGCTAAATACAGACGGCTGACAGCGTGACAGAAGAGAGGGTCTTAATATGAATAAGAACAAAAACTTTTATTTTCTCATAATTGATTTAGAAGCGACTTGCGCTAACGACAAAAGTATCCCCAAGGAGGAAATGGAGATAATCGAAATTGGTGCGGTGATGCTTAACAAAGCAACATGGGCAATTGAGGCTGAGTTTCAACAATTTGTTCAACCTGTGAGACACCTGCACTTAACACCTTTCTGTACGGAATTGACGAGTATCAGCCAGAAAGAGGTTGCAGGTGCACCTAAATTCCCAGAAGCTATTGCTTTTTTAAAAGAATGGATGGATGCATATCCCAATCATATTTTTTGTTCTTGGGGAAACTACGACAAAAACCAATTTATTCAAGATTGCGAATTTCACAATGTCCCATATCCGTTTGATTCAACTCACAAAAATTTAAAAAAGGAATTTTCTGAGTATCTGGGTGTATCAAAAGGATTTGGGATGGCGCAGGCTCTCCAGCATTTAGGAATAGAATTGAAAGGAACACACCATCGCGGGATTGACGATGCCCGGAACATTGCAGCTATATACCGCTCTATTAATACTACAAAGCTAAGCTAAACAACATTAAAACTTTCTACCTCACACCCATTTTTCGGACGATATTAAATGAAAGAGCGAATAAAGTTCCCAAATCCTCTCAAAATCCCTACTTTACAGCAAAGGATAGAGTGGATAATTAACCCTACAGGATTCATGGAAAAAGCTGTCCTTGAGTATCCTGACTTGTTCAGTACTAGTACCCTGGTAAGTGTAAATCACCCTCAGGCAATTCAGAAGATTTTAACCAACGATCGCAAGATGTTTGTCGCTTCTAATGAAACAAACACAATTTTGCAACCTTTGCTCGGGGATTATTCTGTGATTATGGTGCAGGGCGATCACCACAAACAGCAGCGACAACTCTTAATGCCTCCTTTTCATAAAGAACGGATGCCAGCCTACAGTCAACTCATCTGTAATTTAACGGAGAAAGTTTTTAGTCAATTACCGCAAAATCAACCCTTCCAAGCACGTAACGTATTACAGGAAATCTCTCTACAAGTCATCTTGGAGGTTGTCTTTGGTTTATGTGAGGGAGAACGATACGAAAAACTCAAGCGCCTACTAACTTTAATTACAGAACTATTCAAATCTCCCCTCTCATCGAGCATACTTTTTTTCCCGTTTCTACAACAAGATTTAGGCTCTTGGAGTCCTTGGGGAAAGTTCTTGCGTCGAAGACAGCAAATTGATGAATTGCTCTATGCAGAAATTGCCGAACGTCGCCAGCAATTAGATCCAGATCGGATCGATATCCTGTCACTTCTAATGGCAGCAAAAGACGAACAGGGTGAACCGATGAGCGATCGCGAATTACGCGATGAGTTGATGACAATGCTAATAGCTGGGCATGAAACCACAGCATCAGCAATGGCTTGGGGATTGTATTGGATTCACCATGTGCCTCAAGTTCGGGAAAAACTGCTTCAAGAATTGGATTCTCTTGGAGAATCTCCCAATCCTATGACTGTTGCCCGATTGCCATATCTAACGGCTGTCTGTAATGAAACTTTGCGGATATACCCTGTAGCCATGTTGACATTTCCCAGAGTAGCGCAAGAAAGAGTTGAACTTTTGGGACATCACTTAGAGCCTGGTACACCAGTTGTCGGGTGCATTTATCTCCTACATCATCGTGAGGATTTATATCCACAGCCTAAGCAGTTTAAACCGGAACGTTTTCTGGAACGCCAATTTTCTCCTTACGAATTTATGCCCTTTGGTGGTGGTGTGCGTCGTTGTGTTGGTGAAGCTTTAGCGCAGTTGGAAATGAAGTTAGTCATAGCAACTATCCTCTCACGCTATCAACTTGCGCTCTTCGATCATCAACCAGAAAAACCTCGTCGTCGTGGAATCACCCTTGCACCTGCTAAAGGAGTCAAGATGGTGATGACAGGGGAACGCGTACGTCAAGAGGAGAGGTTGCGGGAGTTGTTACAACTGTAAGGGCGGGTTTATTCGAGGTAATTTATCCGCACAAATGATATTTTCTCAAACCCGCCCCTACCTGTAAGGGCGGGTTTATTTGAGGTAATTTATCCGCACAAAAGATATTTTCTCAAACCCGCCCCTACCTGTAAGGGCGGGTTTATTCGAGGTAATTTATCCGCACAAAAGATATTTTCTCAAACCCACCCCTACCATTAACTATTCTGTTGTGACATTTGATTCAATTGCGTCCGTAGCACTCCTTCGGCAGTGTTGATAAAAGTGTCTCTGTCTTGAATGATTGCTTGGGGGAGTAGCATCGGTGAGTGGGTGCTGACTCCTGGCATCTTTTTGACAGCAGTACCGATCGCCATAAACTCAATAATCCCACTGCCTAACTGATAGACGTAAGTTTTGATACCAACGACTTGATCAGCATTGCACTTACGAGCATCTTCAGCAATGTGGGCGATCGCTTGTTCGCGGGCTTCGTAAATCAAGGTTGTCAGTTCATTAATCTCACCACGTACAAAGGACTTGAACGCGGCGGTGATTCCTCCCACCAAACCAAGGGAATATACTGACACACCCAAAACCAACTGCAAAGGCATATAACCGAGATTAATCAGGTTCCACATTTCCTGATTCGTCAGATCGCTTGTGATCGGGTGGCTATGGTCACTCAGTACAGGATGGTAAGAGGCAGTGCCAATCATTACCATCTCTTGCATCCCCGCAAACGGAATAATCGAAGTGTTAATTCCCACCACCGCATTTGCTCCGACATTCTGAGCTTCAGCTTGAATCCGCTGTAGTGCCAAGTGGCGGGTTGTGTTGAATATCTGCGAAAACTCCTTAACTTCTCCCCGCTTCAAACTCTTAAGAGAACCGAGTATGCCACCACCTAATCCAATCGAGTAGGCAACATTGCCAAAGACAAACTTTTTGGGTGCAAATCCGGCATCCATCTGACAGTGGAGTTCCTGTCCGTCTGCTGAGGATGAAAATACCAACCTTTCAGCCCGTTCGCCATCTTTGTGTACGCAAGAACCAATCGAGAGGAATTCCACATTTCCCAATTGTTGCACTAACTCGTTAGTCACACCCGTAATTCCAATTCCACCATGCTTGTGTGCCTCACTCACCATGCGATCGTAAGCTTTCTGTCGTCCTTCATGAATAATACTGGTGACTTGGGTGACTTCTCCCCCCACTATAGTTTTCAGCCCTGAGGCAATTCCCCCAATCAACCCTAGAGAAAAGACGCTGTTGCCAATCACCAAATCTCCTGGATGCATACCTTGTTGCCGAAGACAGAAGATTTCATTTCCAGACAGTCCACTGATTGCAGCCATGCCTTTCTCCCTAATTATTTTACTGGAACCAAGTTTAAATACATCATAATCCACTACAATGTTGTTGAATTAAGCAAAACCCCCATAACTATTGCTACGAGGGCGTTGGAGTTATTAATAGACTACTACATGCGTAATGCCAACTTTAGATTAATAAATCAGCATGACGCTTATCTAGATCACTTGAAATTTACACCCGCTTGACATTGAGAGTCGGTACGGTTTCGCACATAAAACTCCAAGTGCAAAGTTTTTCTCAGGGGACATCATCTCTAGTTGGGGCGTGGGGGCGATCGCCTTATTTTATCAGTACTTTTGTTTATTTAGATCGTGTAAGCTGTGCAACAACTGCAACAAGCTCATCAGGTTCAAAAGGCTTATGAATAACCTCCTGAAACCCTGCATACCTTGCTGTGTTAAACAGTTCTGGATATATATAACTTGTAATCGCCACAGCAGGAATAAATCCTCCTTCCTCCGCTTCATTATTTCTAATGAAGCGAATTAGTGAATAACCGTCCTTCTCAGGCAACCTGATCTCGCTGATCACAACATCAGGTTTCCACTCTTCTATGACTTGTATGGCGTTATCCACAGATGTTGCCGTTTTGGTTGTTGCTTGACACTCTTCAAAAATAACCGTAACTAGCCACAAGCAATCGTCATTATCATCTACCACAAGCACCCGTAAACCATTAAGATCTGGCGGTTGATTTTGAGGTATTTGCTCTAAAAGCATTATCCTTTCATTAAAAAATCAATATGACATTTATCTAGAACTCTTAATATTTACACCCGCTTGACGTTGAGTGTCGGTACGGTTTCGCACATTAAACTCCGAAGAGCAAAGCTTTTCTCAGGCACGATTAGCTTCAACAGAGCTACAACCTTGCGTGGCATTGGTTTTGTGCTCACAGCAGTTGACTACAGCTAGCTATGTTTACCTAGCAATCGAGTGGACTCGTTTTTGATGATAGAATAACATTCACAAGATGCATCTTCCAAGTGTTCCCGATTGAGGATGGCAATATTTCCACGCCTGTAGGTAATGATTCCGGCTCGGCTAAGGATGCCAGCAGCCACTGTGACACCTGAGCGGCGACAACCCAGCATCTGGGCAATGAATTCTTGAGTTAGCGGGAATTTATCTGATTGCATACGATCAGAGACTGTCAATAGCCAACGGGCAAGTCGTTCTTCTATCGTATGCACGCGGTTACAGACTGCGGTTTGTGTGACTTGGGTGAACAGTGCTTGAGTATAACGCAACAGCAAACTTTGAAGTTCAGAGCCTCGGTTGAACTCCGCTATGAGTAGCGCAGCTTTCATCCGAATAGCACCGTCGGCAACCTGCACAAATGCAGTTGTAGTTGTAGTGTTGCCGCCCCAAATTACAGGAAGACCCACCATGCCATCATTGCTCACTATACCAGCTTCAACGGTCGATCCGTCTTCAAGGTTAGAGACTAAAGAAACTATTGCCTGATGGGGAAAATAGACATGTGTTATTGGTTCGCCTACTTCGTAGAGGACTTGCTTAATTTCAAGTTCGACTAGCTCTAGGTAGGGAACTAGGCGTTGATACTCAGCCGCTGAAAGTGCGGCAAGTATTTGATTTTCTATTGGTGGATGAGGCGAGTTAGATACAGACATTGAGATCTCCCAAACGCAGTTGTGCTTTGAAAAGCAACAGATGGCAGCTTGAGAGTTGCCTAAAACTAGTCTCAATATGTCAAAAGGTGAATTTCTTTTGGCGTGCAAGCTTCACAACTTACAACCGGGGCATCTGTATAAACAGATGCAATAAGTTTTTGCTTTATGCACTCCTCTATATTATGCACATCCTACGTCAGAATTCTGTTTTATTTCGCAGCACAGCACAAAACAAATACCACGCAACGCTGTAGCTCTGTTGGCGCTAACCGTGCCTGAGAAAAACGTTGCTCTTCGGAGTTTAATGTGCGAAACCGAACCGACTCTCAACGTCAAGCGGGTGTAAATTTTAAGCGTTCTAGATAAATGTCATGTTTATTTTTTAATGAAAGGAGAATGCCAGAACTTACGCATTGACAAATGAGACAATAAATGCTGTTGGGAGAATCAGAAAAGAATAGGCGATCGCTAGTCCGCAGAAGACCTGAAAGACGGATAATTTAGTTGATCTCTATA